>NZ_JBRBWD010000064.1:0-85853 GCF_052825245.1 Sagittula sp. | reverse complement strand
GCTTTCATGCTGCCCGGTGCCATCCATTACCATCCGCACGGCGCGCTCGCGCACTTCTGGTGAATACTTGTTCGTTGTCTTTGTCATGATGCTCCATCCTACTCATGAGTTGGAGCCTCCGGCAAACCCGGCGCGGTTCAATCCTCGGCGAAGGATTGGGTGGCGCAGAGCGCAAGCGCACCGGCCAGGGCAATTTTGCGGATGGTCATCTGTAGTTTCCCTGTTTTCTGGCGCCACAGCTATGGACGGGGAATGTGACGCGGCTGGTTTGTGACCTTCACGATAATGAAGAAATGCCAAGACGCAACCGACTTGCGAGAAAATCTTCACGCTCCTGAAATAAGGCTGAGTTGTCGATTGTTTTTCTTCATTTTTCGTTCGGAAGCGTTTAAACAGGCGAAGGTCCGGTCGGCCAAGTGGCTGACAATGATTTCACCGGAGTGAAGATTCGCCGATGCCCCCAGTCGAAAATGAAGCAAAACTGCTCTCCGATCCAATGAGCGGAATGGATGACACCTCGCTCGGTGAGGCGGTGCGGCAGGCACGCAAGGGGCGCGGGCTGTCGCTTCAGACCGTGGCCGAGGGGGTGGGCATCTCGACGGGGCTTCTCAGCCAAATCGAACGCGGCATCTCCTCACCGTCGATCCGCAACCTTCGCGCCATCTGCGAGGTGATCGGCATTCCTTTCCTGTCCCTCTTCGCCGAGAGTGACGGCACAAGCCGCGAGGATGGCATCATCGTGCGCGAGGCACGGCGGCGCACCGTCGATTTCGGCGACAAGGGCATGGTGAAGTCTTTCCTGACCGTCCACGATCAGGGCGCCCTGCAGGTGATGGAGATCGTTCTCGATCCGGGCGGCAGCTCGGGCGAGGAATCCTATGCGCATGAAGGCGAGGAATGCGGCGTGGTGCTCCGCGGCAAGCTGGAGCTCTGGGTGGACGACGACCGCTTTGTGCTGGCAGAGGGCGATGCCTTCCACTTCGAAAGCCGCCGTCCGCACCGTTTCCGTAACCTCTGCAATGAGCAGAGCCGGGTTATGTGGGTGACGACGCCGCCGGTCTGGTAGGTTCGATGGCACAACCACTGCGAGCAGCTCGCGTGCCCGAGAACCTTGGCCAAGTTTATCTCATCCGCCCGAGATCAGAACAACTGCGAGTCGAGAGAGGGGGAGGCGTGCCGCGCATCCTCATGAGTGGGGTCGCACGGACCGGAAGAAGAACGGCCCCGGTAAGTAACCGGAGCCGTTGAAGGGCAAGCCCTAAGGTGCGGATAGTTGGCCTCAGTCTTCGGGCAGGGCCCAGGCGATCACCTCGTCGCCCACGGGCGTCTCCATGAAGTGGTGGCCCATCGCCGTGACCATCACGTACTGTCGGCCACCCGCTTCGTAGGTGATCGGGTTGGCCTGACCGCCTGCCGGCAGCACGGTGGACCATAGGGTCTCGCCCGTCTCGATGTCGATGGCGCGGAACAGGTTGTCCGTCGCCGCAGCGATGAAGACCAGACCGCCTGCTGTCACCACCGAGCCGCCGTTGTTCGGCGTGCCGATGTCGAAGGGCAGGAAGGACGGGATGCCGAACGGGCCATTGCGCCGGGCGGTGCCAAGCGGGCGGTCCCAGATCGTCTCTCCCGTCTCGAGGTCGATTGCGCGGATGCCGCCATAGGGCGGACGGGTGCAGGGCACGCCTGTCCCGGTGTTGCGCCAGCCGGCGTTGACCGAGATCCCATAGGGCGAACCCTCCTGCGGATCGGCTGCGCCCTCGGCGCCGCCCCCGGCTTTCTCCTCGCCTGTCTGACGGTTGATCGCTTTCGACGTCACTTCGTCACGCGGCACAAGCCGGTTGTAGTTCGGCACGTCGTTGTAGTTCGCGACGATGATCCCGCGTTCGGTGTCCACCGCGACTGAGCCCCAGTCGGACCCGCCGTTGTAGCCCGGATACTGGATCCACGGCTTGTCCGAAGACGGCGGGGTGAAGAAGCCCTGATAGTTCGCGCGGCGATACTGGATGCGGCACCAGAGCTGGTCGATGGGGGTGAAGCCCCACATGTCCTTCTCTTCCAGCGCAGGTTTGCGCAGCGTGTGCCATTCGCTGATCGGCTGGGTGTCCGAGATGTAGTCGGGCTCGACCTCGCCTTTCGGCCGGTCGGTCAGTTCTCCGACCGGGGTCAGCGGCTCGCCCGTCTCGCGGTCCAGGATGTAGATGTCGCCCTGTTTCGACGGCAGCAGCACGGCGGCCGTGCCTTGGTAGTCCAGCAGCGTCGCTTGGCTGCCGAGGTCGTAATCCCACACATCGTGCCGCACGGTCTGGAAGTGCCAGACCTCCTCGCCCGTGGTGGCGTCGAGCGCGACCAGAGACGTGGCGTACTCGTTTTCCACTTCGCTCCGGTTGGAGCCGTAGTAGTCGACTGAGGAATTGCCGAGCGGCAGATAGACATAGCCCAGCTCTTCGTCCGCGACCGCCGTAGTCCACATGTTGGGCGTGCCGCGCGTATAGACCTCGCCCTCGGGCGGACCGTTGCGGTTCTGCTCAGGCGCGGCAAGATCCCATGCCCAAGCCAGCTCGCCGGTGACGGCGTCATAGCCGCGTACGACGCCTGACGGCGCGTCCTCCGCCTGACCGTCCTTCACTTGGGCGCCGGTGACGATGATCCCGCGGACGATGGCCGGTGGCGCGGTCACGGCGTACCAGCCGGGCACACGTTCGCCGATGTCCTGCCACAGGTCGACGGTGCCATTTTCGCCGAAGTCCTCGCAAGGCTTGCCGGTTTCCATGTCAACGGCGACCAGTTTCGCGTCGAGCGTCGCCTGGATCACGCGCGTCGCGCAGGCATCCCCCTCGGCCGCACTGGGATCGGTATAGGCAGAAACGCCCCGGCACGTGGCACCGTAGGGGATGGCCTCGTTCGGAACGCCCGGATCGAAGCGCCAGTTCTCCTCTCCGGTCTCGGCATTCACGGAGACCAGGATATTCATGGCGGAGCACATCAGGAGGTCGTCGCCAATCTTGAGCGGCGTGACCTCGGGCGAATACTTCCCTTCCGCCGTGCCCTCGGGCAGGTCGCCGGTGTGGAAGGTGAAGACTTCTTCGAGCTGACTGACGTTTTCGGGAGTGATCTGGTCCAACGGCGAATAGCGGGTGGCCTGCGCGTCACCGCCCCAGAAGGGCCAGTCCGCACCAACCTGCGGTTGGGGACGCGGCGCGGCGTACTGCCCGGCATCTGCCTGGCCCGTCTCTTCGTCTGCTTGGTCCGACCTTTCGGATGTCTCATCAGGCGAGGTGGTCTGTTCTGCTGTGTCATCGACGGCTTCGGGAGCCACAGTTTCCTGCTGCGGCGCAGGGGCCTGTTGTGCCTGGAGGGGAAAAGCGCCGGCCAGAAGCGCGGCTGTTACGATTGAAAAATGGCGTGTCATGAGGAACCTGCCGTTGTCAGAATTTCGAGGCGTGCCGAGACAGTGCAGGAATGCACAGCAGCAGGAGAACGAGGATCAGGGTGGGCGCAACGAGGCGTGGCACCTGGGCCCACCAGTCCGCGCCGACTTCCCACCATGCCCAGGCCACCGTGCCGATCCAGACCGCAAGGTATGTCCAGACCGCTTCCATCATGTACCGGTTGAGAAGAATGCCGGTCACCAGCAGGCCGAGCCCGGCGAGCCCGTAGTACCAGCTTCCGCCAAGCAGGATGAGCCAGACCCCCCCGGCGAGAATGACGGCACCGAGCAGAACGCTGATCCAGCCCAGAAGCTTTACTCCCCATACGGTCTCGTGGCGTTCGGTGTGATCGGGCGGGGCAGTCAAATCGGACATGCGACCTCCTGTTGCTTGCGCGCGCGTTGAGGGCCACTTGAATGAGGCCCTTTAAGGTTGAACGGCTCGCAGGCGGGTCCGTTCCGTCAAACTGTGAGATTTCGTTCTTTTGCAGTGTGGGGACGGTGCCGGTAACCGTTTGGACAATCGCCGGCGCCGGTCGCGGCGTCTTCAACGACGGTCGCGCGAGACGGTCTTCACCTGCTCCCTCCCGGTCCCTCACCCAACACATGAGTCTGCAGTCTTGAGTTGGGTAGTCTGTTTCCCGTCTGGCCGAGGTGCCCTCGGTAACCCGGACCGGACGCTGTCTGGTCAGCCAATGAAATTCATCAAAGGTTGCTCGCTGACAGCGCTGGTCACAGTGGTCTGGCCGGGCGTTCCGGCTCCAGCAGTTCCGCGATCAGCCCCAGCGGGTGCGTCAGGTGCCGTCCGGCCAGCCGCTCTGTCTGGCTGCGGCAGGAAAATCCCGTAGCGGCCGTGGGAATGTCGTCGGCGACGTTGTCCTTCCATGAGGCATCGAACAGGCGGGTCGAGACTTCTTGGTGGCGCTTCTGGTGGCCGAAAAGCCCCGCCATGCCGCAGCAACCGGTCTCCGGCACTTCGAGCGTCACGCCAAGCGCTTCGAACACGCTGCGCCATGTGGCGCGGCTGCCGGGCGATGCGCTGGTTTCGGTGCAATGGCCCAGCAGCCGTGCACGGGGTGCCGCCGCCTTGGGGAAACTGCGCCCGGATGCGATTTCGGCCGAGAGGAACTCCTGCGGCATCTTCACGTCCGGCAGGGCGATACCGGCGCGCACATACTCCTGTCGCAGCATCATGGCGTAGGCCGGGTCCAGCGCCAGCAACGGCGCGCCGGTTGCCGCCGCCTGTGTCAGCAGCGCGGCCTGCCGACTTGCCATACGGCGGAACCCGGACAGGTCGCCCGCCGCCAGCGCCGCCTTGCCCGCCGGGCGCATGGTGAGCAGCCTTGGCGCATACCCCAGTGCCCGCAATCCCGCCACCGCCTGCCTCTGGGCCGCTTCGTCAAAGAGCGCGGTGAACCAGTCCTGCACGAGGATTACGGTGTCCTTCGGGAGCGGTGCTTCCAGCTCCCGGGCCGACAGATATGCCGCGCGGGGCAAAGCGCGCGCCAATCGTTCCGGCAGATCGACGAGGCCGGTCACGCGCTGGACCAAGGGCCGCAGCGCGGGCCAGAGCGGGGCCGCCACCGGCGCCAGCCGGACCGCCATAGGGCTGAGGCGCTCCGCCAGCAGTGTCAGCCGCTCGGTCAGCCCACGCGGGTGACGGGCGTGATAATCGGCGAGGAACTGCGACTTCATGTCGGGAATGTCGACCTGCACGGGGCAGGTCGTGGCGCAGGCCTTGCAGCCGAGACAGGTGTCGAGCACCGCGTAGAGGTCCGCCTCTCGCCGGGCGAGCGCATCCGGTGCCTCGTGTTGACGCGCCTCGTGCCAGGCGCGCAATGCATCGGCCCGGCCCTTGGGGCTGTGGCGAAGGTCTGCCGTTGCCTTGAACGACGGGCACATGGGCACGCTCGCGGCATAGGACAGGCATTGCGCATTGCCGTTGCAGCGGAACGCCCGCTCCAGCCCGTCGCCCTCGGGCGCGTTGAACGGGCGGAACGGCGTGGTGGAGATGCCCATCAGGTGCTCTGGCGGGGCGACGAGCTTGCCCGGGTTCATGCGACCTGCCGGGTCGAACGCCGCCTTGACCGCCTGAAGCGCGCCATAGGCCTCATCCCCGATCCAGTCGCGCAGGTAGACGCCCCGGACCCCCTTGCCGTGCTCCCCCCAGAAGATCCCGCCATGCTTGCGGGTCAGGGCAAAGACCGCGTCCGACACCTCGGCAAGTGCCTTGCGGTCGTTGATGCTGTCGATGTCCAGCGCCGGCCGGACGTGCAGGCAGCCGACATCCGCATGGCCGTAAATGCCGTAGGAGAGGCCAAAGCCGTCGAGCACGGCGAGGAACTCTTCGAGGAAAGCAGCGAGGTTCTCCGGGGGCACCACGGCGTCTTCGACAAAGGCCACCGGCCGGGCGCGCCCCTCTGTCCGGCCCAGTAGGCCCACCCCGGCGGAACGTACCGCCCAAAGCCTGCGGATCTCGTCGCGGTCCGCAGCAAGATGGGTGCCGCGCAGCCCGGGCAGGTTGTCAAGGATCCTCAGGATCGCCGCGACGCGCGCCTCGACCTCTGCCGCGTCGTCCCCGTTCACTTCGATGAAGACCGGCGCGATGCCCGGGGCGCTCAGCGCCGGTGGCAGGTCGCCCAGCAGGCCGGCCGTGGCGGCAAGGCCCTGAGTGCGCTCGTCCATCACCTCGACGGCGGTCGGGGCCCCCGCACCCAAGGGGACGGCGGCAGAAAGCGCGGCAGAGAAGCTGTCGAACCCGGCAAGGATCAGGCGCTTCTCCGCCTCGATCCGGCGCAGCTTCACACGGATACGGGTGATGGGGGCCAGCGTCCCCTCGGAACCGGGAAACAGCCGCCACCATTCGAAACCCCCGCCTTCGGGGCAGGCGCGTTCCAGATCGTATCCGGTGAAGCGGCGGTTGAGGTCGGGCGTCGCTGCGACGAAGGCTGCGCGCCCGCTGCGCGCCGCCCGCTCTGCCCCGGCCAGCAGTGGCGCGGCCCAGTCGGGCGCCGGATCGCCACTGAACAGCAGGCCTTCGGGGCGCGCGATCTCTAGCCCCAGAAGGT
The DNA here is from genome assembly GCF_052825245.1 of Sagittula sp. NCBI lineage: Bacteria > Pseudomonadati > Pseudomonadota > Alphaproteobacteria > Rhodobacterales > Roseobacteraceae > Sagittula > Sagittula sp. The sequence goes on along the minus strand of NZ_JBRBWD010000064.1, from coordinate 79,358 downwards.
TGTCGGAGGTCTTGCCGTACACGCGCGAGCCCTTGCCAGAGGCATCGGTGCTGACCATGCCGCCGATGGTGCAGCGTGTGGAGGTCGAGGTTTCGGGCGCGAAGAACCACTCGCTGTGCCTGATCTGCGCGTTCAGGTCGTCCAGCACCAGACCGGGTTCGACATCGGCCCATCCGTTATCCACGTCGAGGTGCAGAAGCCGGTGCATGTGCCGCCGGGTGTCCACCACGACACCGTTGTTCAGCGACTGCCCGTTGGTGCCCGTCCCGCCGCCGCGGGCCGTCATGGGCACGCGCTGGAACCTGGGCCTGTCCATGACCGCGACGAGCGTGGCCATGTCGGCTGCGTCGCGGGGCGCGGCCACGAGGTCGGGACGGATCCGATAGACAGAGTTGTCGGTGGACATCGCCTCGCGCAGCGCGCTGTCCGTCTCCAGCTCCCCACAGAAGCCGGCCTCACGCAGGGCTTCGGTCAGCGCGCCCAATTCTTCGGCGCTTGCCTGCCAGTTCGTGGGGGTCTCGGTCATCGGGGCGGTCTCATTGTCGGAAATCGTTGCGTTACATCGATTAGTATCATAAATTCCGAACAACATGGAAGTTGCATCAGTCAAAATGAACATCAACTTTCGCCACCTGCGCGCCTTGCATGCGGTTGCGACGCAAGGGTCCTTCAGTGCGGCCGCCGAGACACTGGGTGTCGTTCCCTCGGCCCTGTCGGAACTTGTACGGCAGTTGGAGGCCGACATCGGTGCGCCGCTTTTCGACCGGCGCACCCGCCCGCCATCCATCACGCCGCTGGGTCAGGACTTCCTCGACGACACCGCGCCGCTGATTGCCGGGATGGAGCGCGCGGTTGACCGGCTGCGCGCCCGCGCCGGGCTGGAAAGCGGCACGCTGCATCTCGGCGCGTCGCCCTCTGCGATCTCGGAACTGCTGGCGCCGCTGCTGTCTGACTTCCTTGCCGGACGTGCGGGCATCCGCTGCATGCTGCATGACGACATTGCCGAGCGGCTGGCGATCATGGTGGCGGAAGGGCGGCTCGACATCGCCATCGCCGGGCGCGCGCAACGATCCCCGGACCTGCGTCAGCGTGCCATCCTGCGTGATCAGGTCGGGCTGGCCTGCCCGTCGGACCATGCCTTTGCCGGGCGTGACAGCGTGGCGCTGGACGAGATCGACGCCGACAGCCTGATCGGGCTGGACGCGCAGACCGGCACACAGCAACTGCTGACCGACAGCCCGGCGATCCCGCGTGACTTCCTGTCGCCTCGCCTGACCGCCCATTCGACCATCGCGCAACTGTGCCTCGTGCGGGCAGGTCTGGGCGTCGCCCTGCTGCCCAGAAACGCGGTCCTGCTGTTCCGCGACCCCGACATCCGCTTCGTGCCGATTGAAGGGCTTGACCTCTGGCGCAGCCTCTACCTTCTCGAACCCGCCCGCCGCCCGCTGACGGAGGCTGCCCGCGCCTTCGTCGAGGTGCTTGAGGCTGCGGTACCGACCCTGACAACGCCTTGATCTCCGAGGAACAGACATGACCGATCCGACCTCTTTGCCCTTCGTCTGCCGCAAGGCCCCGGCCAGCGGTTCCGCCGGGGTTGTCGTCACGAACCACCCGCTGGGCAGCGCCGCCGGTCACGAGATCATGGCCGCCGGGGGCAATGCGGTGGACGCCGCCGTTGCCGCGCTGCTGGCGCTGACCGTGGTTGAGCCGATGATGGTCGGCATCGCGGGCGGTGGCGTGGCGCATCTGCGCACACCCGACGGGCGTCACGTGGTCTATGACTGCCTGTCGCACGCGGGCGCCTCTGCCCGGCCGGACATGTTTCGCCCGGTCTCGGACCGGCTGCCCGACTACATGGAGACGGAGGGCCGCCGTAACCTGGTCGGCCCGGCCTCCGTCGCGGTGCCGGGCAATCTGCGCGGATGGTGCGCGATGCAGGCGGCCCATGGCGCGTTGCCGTTCGAAGACGTCATCGCCCCGGCGATCCGGCTGGCAGAGGCCGGTTTCCGCGTCACCGCCTACCTGAACGGCACGATCCAGCGCCACGCAGAGGACCTCGCCCGCGATCCCGTAATCGCCGCGCAGTTCCTTCCGGACGGCACGCCCGCCGCACCGGGGCACCGGCTGGTGCGGGGCGACTATGCCGAAAGCCTGCGCCTGATCGCCCGCGAAGGCGACGCCGCGCTGCATGGCGGCGCGCTGGGGGCGGCGCTGGTCGAGAGGCTGGGCGACGAAGGCAGCGTTTCGCTGGAAGACCTGCGCACCTACGAGGCGCGGGAACGGGATGCGATCTTCGGCACCTATCGCGGCTTCCAGATCGCCGGACCGCCGCCGCCTGCCTCGTCCGGGGTGCATGTCACACAGATGCTGAACATGCTTGAAGGCTACGACCTGGCCGCCATGGGCTTCGACAGCGCGGAACGGCTGCACCTGCTGGCAGAGGTGATCCGCGTGGGCTTCGAGGATCGCCGGGCCGCCTCGGGCGATCCGGAGTTCGTCGACATCCCGGTCGAGAAGCTGACCTCGAAGAACTATGGCAGCGACTGCCGTGCCCGTCTGCGCGATGTGGGCGGGGCAGGGCAGGTGCCGCCGGGCTATGAGAGCCGGAACACCACCCATGTCACCGTGGCCGACCGCGACGGTTTTGTGGTGTCGGCCACGCACACGATCAACGGGCTGTTCGGGGCGCGGATCATGGTGCCGGGCACAGGGATCATCCCCAACAACTACATGTACAACTTCGACCCGCATCCCGGTAATGCGCTGTCCATCGAACCGGGCAAGCGGGTGCCGACCTCCATGGCGCCGATGATGGTGCTGAAGGACGGTGCGCCGCGCTTTGCCCTGGGGCTGCCAGGCGCGCTGCGGATCTTCCCCTCTGCCATGCAGGCGATCGTCAACCTGATCGACTTCGGGATGAGCCCGCAGCAGGCGGTGGAGGCACCGCGGATCTGGACCGAAGGTGCGCATGTCGAACTCGAACCCGACTACGCGCATCACCGCGCGGCGCTGGAGGCGAAGGGGCACGAGGTCCAGCTTGTTCCGCATATCGGCGGTGGCATGAACGCCATCGCCTTCGATCCGGACGGCGCGATGACCGGGGCCGCCTGCTGGCGCGCCGACGGCACCGTTTCCGCCATGGGGGGCGGGCTGGCGGATGCCGGTGTCTCATTCCATATCTGACGCGACCTTATCCCTGAAAGGGACATGATGGCACAGAAGACGCTTTTGCTTACCGGGGCCAGCCGGGGTATTGGCCACGCCACCGTCAAGCTGTTCCAGGCTGCCGGCTGGCGGGTCCTGACAGTCTCCCGCACTGCCTTCGATGCGCGCTGCCCGTGGCACGCGGGCACGTCCGATCACTTCCAGGGGGACCTGGCCGATCCCGCAGCCCGTGCTGACCTCGTCGCGCGGCTGCGCGAGGCCCTGGTCGAGACCGGGCTCAACGCCATCGTCAACAATGCCGGGATCTCGCCCAAGGGGCCGGAGGGGCAGCGCCTAGGTGTGGCCGCCAGCAGCGACGAGATCTGGCACCACGTCATGAACGTGAACCTGATCGGACCGGCGGCGCTGATGCGCGACCTGTTGCCGGAGCTGGAGCGCGCGCAGGGTGCGGTGGTCAACGTCGGCTCCATCGTCGGCACGCGCGTGCATCCCTTTGCGGGCACCGCCTACGCCTGTTCGAAGGCCGCCCTTGCGACGCTGACCCGGGAGGCCGCGGCAGAGCTTGGGCCGCGCGGCGTCCGGGTGAACATGGTCACTCCGGGCGAGATCGAGACGGAAATCCTGTCGCCCGGAACCGAGGACATGGCCCGCCTGATCCCGATGCGGCGGCTCGGCCAGCCCGACGAGGTCGCCCGCGTGGTGCTGTTCCTTTGCTCGGGGGAGGCGTCCTATGTCAACGGAAGCTCCATCGACGTGAACGGGGGGCAGCATGTCTGATGCCGCCCCTCGGCAAAGGCATCGGTCAGTAGCCGCGCGCCGCGTCGGCCACGTCGTTGCAGGTGCCGGTCTTCGCAAATTCCAGCAGGTTGGCGGCAATGAGGCGCCCGCCGGTGCCCGCGTCAATCTGGGAGGCGACGTGGGGCGTGACGGTGATCTTGCGGTGGTTCCAGAAGGGATGGTCCGCGGGCAGCGGTTCCTGGTGGAAGACGTCGAGCGTCGCCTGTTTCACTTGCCCCCCGTCCAGCGCCGCAAGAAGGTCCTCGTCGACCAGATGCGGGCCGCGTGCGCAGTTGATGACGCAGGCCTCTTTCGGCAGCTTGGCAAAGAGGCTGGCAGAGAGGATGCCGCGTGTCTCGTCGGTCAGCGGCAGGAGGTTCACGAGGATCTCGCACCCGTCGAGGAAGGCGTCGAGCCCCTCGGTCCCGGCAAAGCAGGTCACGCCGTCGATCTCCTTATGCGACTTCGACCAGCCGCGGGTGTCAAAGCCCAGCCCAGCCAGGGTCTGCGCCGCCGCGGCGCCGAGGTTGCCCAGCCCCATCACACCCACCGTCCGGTTCGGCGCCACCGGCACGACGATGGCATGCCAGTCGGCCTCTGCCTGGGCCTGCAACTGGCGCGGCATGTCGCGGTGGTGGCGCAGGACGTGCAGGGCAACGTATTCACGCATCCGCTGTGTCAGGTCCGTGCCCACGGTGCGGATGATCGGCACACCGGCCGGCAGCTCCTTGTCGGCGAGCACGTGGTCGATCCCCGCGCCGATCGAGACGATAGCCCTGAGGTTCGGGAACTGCGCCAGATCGCCGGTGCGCGGGCGCCAGACCACGGCGAAATCGACACTGGCGGGATCGCCCGGATCGTCCATCGACGTTACCTCCCAACCCGGCAGGAGGCTTTGCAACATCTCGACCCACCACTGGGTCTTGTCTTCGACGGGCAGGTAGACGACGGCTTTCATGGGACTGTCCTTCTTCGTTCGCATCATGGGGTAGGGGGATGAATTTCAAGCAGCTGGAAGCTTTCTACTGGCTCAGCCAGATCCAGAACTATCGCCAGACCGCACAGAGGCTGGGCCTGACGCAGCCGGCGGTCTCGGCGCGGATCCAGTCGCTGGAAAACGACTTGGGCAAGACCCTGATCGACCGGACCGCGCCCAGCTTCCGGCTGACCGATCAGGGGATCGAGGTGGCCGATTTCGCGCTGCAGTTCCTGAACCTGCGCGAGACCATGAACACGCGGCTGCTCGACAAGCACAAGCAGCGGCTGGCCATCGGGCTGGCCGGCATGGCGGCGCTGACCTGGGGTCCGGTGCTGTTGCAGCGGGTGCGCGACGACCATCCGGAACTGACGCTGGACGTCTATTCCAGCTCTGACCTGCAACTGGCGCGTTTCATCGACGCGGGCACGCTGGACCTGGCCTTCACCGCCAGCGGCGACCGCGTGCCCGAGGCGGAATTCACAACCCGGTTCGCGGTCGGATGGGTGGCGCGCCCAGACCTTGTGGAAGGCGTGCCGCAGCCGATGACACCCGAGGCGCTGCGCAACCTGCCGTTGGTGCTTTATCCCAAGACCTCTCCGATGTGGAACCCGGTGGCCGAGATCATCGAGGAGATGCGCTCGCAACGCGGGGCGCGGCACTACGGCAACTCGCTGGCGACGATGTACGAAATGCTGCGGCTGGGGTACGGCGCCTCGGCGCTGGCCCTCATCGGGGTCGAGGAAGAGCTGGCGGATGGCCGGCTGGTGCAGCTGAGCGTGACCGACGAGATCCCGCCGCTCGACCTTGCCTGCACCTATGCCAACCGGGCACGGCGCAAGCAGGTCCGCCTGGTGCTCGACCTTGCGCGCGAATGCGCGGAGGAGTGGTGTCGGAATCATCCGCGCCATGCCACGTTCATCGAGGGGGTCTGAGGCTTACTGCCCCAGTTTCCCCTCGACCATCTTCGTGGCGCCGGAGAGCTGGCCAAGGTGTGTGCCCTCGGTCACCTTTGCCTCGTTGACGCGGCCGCGCTCTGTCTTCAGCTCACCTTCTTCCAGCACGGCGTCGAGGTCCTCGGGCGCGATGAACAGCACGCCGCTGTCGTCGGCCAGCACCGCGTAACCGGGCAGAACGGCGGCCCCGCCGATCGAGACCGGGATGTTGAAGCCGCCACCGGAGTTGTATAGCCGCGTGGTCACCGGGGAGGGTCCGCGCGACCACATGGCAAAATCCTGTTCCGCGATCTCGGCGGTGTCGGTGTGCGGACCGTCGACGCAACCGCCCTCAAGCCCGATCATCGCTGCCATGCGGGTGACGCCACCGCCCCAGCAGGCGTATTTCGTGTCACCCAGCCGGTCGACCGCGAGGAAGTAGCCCGGCCCGCACTGGCTGAGGCAATGGTGCAGCAGCGTGGAATCGTGACCCGGGATCGCCAGCGTGGCCACCGTCGCCGCCACCACCTTGCCCGGCAGCACCGGCTGGATGGCGGGCGCGGCAAAACCGAAGTGGTAGAAATGCCCGATGGTGGCAGTTTCCAGTTTCGCCAGCCGGTTCAGCTTGTCCTGCGGGATCGCAGCGGGCATCGGATTCATCTTGTAGGTCAGGTTGGTCATGGTCAGTCCTTATTGCTTGCCCAAGACGAGGTCGGGCAGGAAGGTCACGATCTGCGGCACGTAGGTCAGCAGGATCAGCACGGCGAAGAGCGGAAGAAGCATGGGCAGTACTGCCATCGTCACCTTTTCGAAGCGGACGCGACCGACCTCCGAAACGATGTAGAGGCCGATGCCCATGGGCGGGGTGGCGATACCGATCAGCAGACCGAGCTGGATGATGATGCCGAAGTGCACGCGGTCGATGCCGTAGGCGTCGATCAGCGGCAGCAGCGTCGGCACGAGGATCAGCTTGGCCGGAACGCCCTCGACGACGCAGCCGACGAGGATGATGAAGACCAGCAGCAGCGCCAGGAACACGTTGCGGTTCTCGGTCAGCGAGAAGGTCCAGTCAGCCAGTTTCTGCGGCGTCTGGTCGATGGCCAGAAGCCAGCCCATCGCGATGGAAAACGCGATGATGATCATGATGACAGAGGTCATCATGGCCGTGTCCGACAGCGCCTGTTTGAACTTGGCCAGCGTCAGCTCGCGATACCAGATGCCCAGGAAGATGCAGTAGACGCAGGCGAGCACGCCGGCCTCGGTCGCGGTGACGAACCCGAAAAGGATGCTTCCGAGGATGATCGCCGGGGCCACCAGCGCAGCAAAGCCGTGGCGCGCTGTGCCGACCACCTCCCGCGGCGTGGCGCGCGGCTGGGTAGGGAATTCCTCGAAACCGGCGCGCAGCCGGACATAGAGCATCAGCGCCAGTCCGACGGTGATGCCCGGCACCAGACCTGCAAGGAACATCCGCTCGATGCTCTGCTGGGCGAGGAAGGCATAGATCACCAGCCCGATGGACGGCGGGATGAGCGGCCCGATGACCGACGAGGCCACGGTGATCGCGGCGGCGAAGTCGGGCTTGTAGCCACGTTCTCGCATCGCCTTGATCTCGATGGCGCCAAGGCCCGCGCAATCGGCGACGGCGGCGCCGGAAATGCCGGCAAAGATCATCGACGACAGAATGTTGACCTGCGCCAGCCCGGCCTTGAGGTGGCCGACCAGTGCGTTGGCGAAGGCAAAGATGCGTTCGGTCACACCGGTCGCATTCATCAGGTTCCCGGCCATGATGAAGAAGGGCACGGCGGTCAGCGAGGCCTTGTTCACCCCCTCCAGCATCTGCTGCGGGATGATCTGCATGGCCGAGGAGAAGTCGGATGTCGCGAAGGTCAGCACCGTCGCCGCGCCGATGGCGATCGACACGGGCACCCGCACGAGGATCAGCGCAATGAAGGTTCCGATCAGGATCCAGGCCATGTGTCAGCTCTCCGGGTGGTGGTCGGCGACGTTCTCGGGCATCCCCGAGGCCATCTTGGCGAGGTCGATCAGCGCGGTGATCGCCACCAGCGCAGCCGAGATGAAGAGCGGGATCGACAGGGCCAGCCGCGGCAGCTCGAAACCGGCGGGCAGGATCGCGCCGTCATAAACCCCGCGCGAAGTGGCGATGACCTGCGGCAATTGCCAGAGCAACACGCCCGTGACCGTCAGGGTGGCGGCGTCCGACAACACCCGTGTGACCGCCATGCCGATGGGGCCGAACAGTCCGGCGATGAAGTCGACGCGCACGTCCTTCAGCCGGGCGTACATGGCAAAGAAACCGAAGAAGCTGAGCCAGATGAAGAAAACCATCGTCCACGGCCACATCCAGTAGGCCGCGAGGCTGAGCGGCCGCAGGATGATGGTCGCCACGGTCAGCCCCAGCATGACCAGCAGGCAAGCGTTGGACAGCCACAGGAAGATGCCGCCCAGATCCCAGTTCAGCCGGTCGATCCGGTTGAGGGCCCGCTGCAGCGGGCCCTCCGGCATGTAGTCGTAGGGGGTCACTGGCTGGGTGTCCGGCTGGCCTCGACCGCGTCCATGAAGCCCTCGGGCAGTTCGCCGCTTTCGGCCATGGCGGCGTAGAAGCTCTGCATCTTCTCGACCAGAGGTGCGGTGTCGAGCACGGTGAAGGTGGCCCCGGCCTCTTCCATGCGCTTGATGCTTTCATCGGCGACGCCGAACATCACTTCCTGCGAGTAGTCGCCGGTTTCCTCGTAGGCCTTCATCAGACCTGCGCGGGTTTCCTCGTCCAGCGCCGCAAGCGCGTCCTCGTTCACCATGAAGCCGATCGACTGCCAGTATTCGTCGTGACGGGTGATGTAGGGGGCGACCTCGTTGAAGCGCATGGATTCCACCAGCGCGATGGGGGAGTTCACCGCCTCCACGATGCTCTTGGAGATCCCCTGGTAAACCTCGGTCCAGGGCAGGGTGATGACCTCGGCGCCAAGGTGGTCCCATGTCTCGATGGCGACCTTGTTCTCGTGCATCCGGAGCTTGATGCCTTCGATGTCGGCGGCGCTTTCGATGGGCACGTTCGAGACCATCACGCGGTAGGGTCCGCGCAGCACGCGCGTCGGGTCGCCCAGAGGCCGCACGCCGGATTGCTCGGCGGCATTGTCGAACCAGGCCGTCACGGTGTCCGACGTCATGAAGCGCTGCCAGTGGTCGAAATCGTCGAAGGCGAATGCGGCGGCGACCCAGGCCAGCGCCGGCTCCCACTTCTTCAGGTAGCCGAAGCCTTCGGCGTAGATCTGGACGATGTTGGCCTGAAGCTGCTCAAGAACGGCGTCTTCCTTGCCGAGCTGCTCGTTCGGGAAAACGTCGATCTTCAGCTCGCCGCCGGTGTATTCCTCGGTCAGTTCGGCGAACTTGGCAAAGACCTGCCCTTCGGGGCTGTCCACCGGCATCTTGGTCGCCATGCGCCAAGTCGTTTCGGCCAGCGCGGGGCCGGCAAGCGCGATCGCCATCGCTGTCGTCAGGGTCAGTCGCAGTGTCTTGGTCATCTTCGTCTCTCCATGTTGGGGGGCTGACCGACCGGTTTGCCCGGTTCGTGATGGTCTGTGGATGACGTCAGCCCTTTGGGGGTGCGGTTACGGTGTCGACCGGTCCGCGGGTGAAACTCAGTCGTGCAGGCCCGGGGCTACGTGATCGCGCACAAGCGTCGCGCCGATGGCGGCAAGCCGCGCCACCAGCTTTTCGCCGGTCTCGGCCGAGCACAGGGTCGGATCGCAGCCGAAGGCCCCGGTTTCCGTCGCTTCGAGCGCCTCGATCGGCACCTGGATCTTGGCGCCGTCGATCGACACGCTGTTGAAACCGGAAATCGCCATGCCCTTGATCGCGGCGCCTTCGGGCGCCTTGCGGATCAGGTCCGCGCGCAGGATGTCGGGGTAGAAGTGCAGGCCGACCGAGGTCAGAGGGTCGCCGCCGTGGCCGGAGGATTTCGCCGCCTGCTCCTTGCCGATCAGACCCGGCAGTTCGCCGTAGGCCACCTGCCAGAGGTACATCGACGGAACGAACAACCCGGCCTTCTGCCGCCAGCGCAGCGTGACCTCGGTGATCGCGGGCACGTTGCCGCCGTGCCCGTTGACGATCATCACCTTGCGGATGCCGTGGCGGTTCAGGCACGCGAACATGTCGTCGAGGATCCCGCACAGCGTGGCGTGGCTGATCGAGATGCCGCCATGGCTGCTGTCGAAATAGTCGCGCCCGCCGAAAGGTATGACCGGGGCGACGAAGGTCGCGACACCATCGGCGCGGGCGGCCTTGGCAATCTCGACCGCCATGAGGTCGGCGGCGAGGTAGTCGCCCATCGGCGCATGGATGCCCTGATCCTCGAGAGACCCCATCGGAAGCAGGACGACAGCCTCGGCGGTCAGGTGCTGACGCGCCTCTTCCGAGGTCAGTTCGGCCATGCGGATCTTTTCGATCATGAATGCGCTCCTGCGTTTTTCGTATCGCTCTTTGGCTTCAGTGAAGCCGGGTGACGGTCTGCCGTCCAATTCAAAGGGATTGTCCGGCGATAAAGAAAATTTTCGTCGTGGCGTCAGGGCGTTGGCGGCTGTGCGATGGCACCCTGCCGTGCCGCCCGCGTCCGTCCGCTGCCGAAACGATCCAGCCGGAAGGGCGCGGGATCGACCAGAGGCGTGCGTCCGGTGGCCAGTTCCCCCGCAAGCTGACCGGCGCCGGGACCAAGGCCGAAGCCATGTCCGGAAAAACCGGTGGCGATCACCAGTCCGGGCAGGCCGGGCGCGTGGTCGATCACCGGTACACCGTCTGGCGTGACGTCGATGATGCCGCCCCAGCGCTCCAGTACCTGCACCCCGTCCAGCGCCGGAAAGGCTTGCGCGACGTCGCGCAGGGCCCTCGCCAGAATGGCGCCCTGCGGTTCCGGGTCGAGGACGCGGCATGCTTCGAACGGCGTGATTGCGTCGCCCTGCCATGTGCGCGGGGTGCGCAGGTCCTCGATCAGGCTGCCGTCCAGCGTCAGGGCAATCTCGCGCCGGTTCTTCAGCAGCCCGCGGGCAAATCGCGGCGCCTGACGCAGCACGTCCGGCGTCAACTGCACGGGCGTGCGCCCGCGGCGCGCCACGGTGTAGCCGCCGTCCAGACGCGGACGGATGCCGAAGCGCCCGTTTCCGAGCGCCAGTTCCGGCCCGCCCTTCACGGGCGCCGTCCGCAGCACCGAACTGCGGATACGCACCTGCGGCAGGTCGATCCCGAGGTTGCCGCAGAACAGCCGCGACCACGCCCCGGCGGCCAGGATCACGGCCCGGCACCGGATCACGCCGCGCTCCGTCACCACGGCAGAGACCTGTCCGGCCTCCGTTTCCAGCGTCCGTACGGCGCACCGGGTCAGAAGCACTGCCCCTTGGTCGCGGGCACCCTCCGCGAACGCAGGGGCCGCCAGCGCCGGTTCGGCACGGCCATCGTCGGCGGTCATCAGACCCTCGGCATCGGACAGCCGCGCCCCGGGGAAGGTTGCCGCCAGCGCGGCCTTGTCCATCCTCGTGACCGCAAGGCCGAAGCGCGCGGCCTCTGCCTCGACACCGGCCAGCCATACGCGTTCGCGGTCCGTTCGGGCGGCGTAGACGATGCCCCCGCGGCGAAAGCCGGTGTCGCGCGCCGTGCGTTCATTAAGCCCCTGCCAGAGCTTCAGGCTTTCGATGCCCAGCGGGTATTCGGCAGCGGCACGTCCCATGCGCCGGACCCAGCCCCAGTTGCGGCCCGACTGCTCTCCGGCGATGCGGCCCTTTTCGACAAGCGCCACGCGCAGCCCCTGCTCGGCAGCCCAGAACGCGGCAGAGCAGCCGATGATGCCACCGCCGATCACCACGAGGTCGACCGCGTTGGGCAGGCGGGAGTCGCCCCGCACTTCGGTCACGACCGGGCGCATTACAGTCCCGGCTCGTAGCGCCAGTTCACCGCCAGTTCGGAGACGCTGGCGCTGTTGGGCAGGGTGACAATCTCGGCCACAAGGCGCCCGAGGTCCTCAGGCTGGGTGATCTCTTCGCGCGGCAGGTCGTGGCGCAGTGTCATGTCCGTGGCGGTGAAGCCCGGGCAGATGGCGCAGGCGCGCACGCCCTTGTCCCATCCGGCGCGGCGGGCTGCATGGGACAGCGCGACGGCGGCGTGCTTGGTCATCTGGTAACCAGCGTTCAGGCCCAGCACACGCTTGCCCGAAAGCGAGGCAAGGACGATAACCCGGCCACGGCCAGACCTGCAGAGCGCGGGCAGGGCGGCGCGGGTCAGCCGGAAGGGCGCCTTGACGTTGATGTTCAGCAGATGGTCGAGCACCTCTTCCATCTCGTCGTCGGGCTGCGGCGTCTCGGGCATCAGTTCCAGCGGTCCGCCGGTGCCCGCGTTGTTGATCAGCGCGTCGATGCGGCCAAAGCGGTTCTCGACGGCGGTCACGAAGGTGCGCGCGGCCCCTGTGTCCGCCGCATCGTAGGGCACCACCAGCGGGTCGAGCGCGGCAAGCTCCGGCGGAAGGCTGTCCGGACGGCGCAGCCCCAGCGCCACCCTGTAGCCATGCGCGTGCAACGCCTGCGCAATCGCCGCGCCGATCCCGCGATTGCCGCCGGAGATCATCGCAACCGGCGCGCTCATGAAAGGACCTCGGGCGCAGCCTTGATGCAGGATGCCGTCCAGCCCGGTCCCATGGGGCGCGCGGCGGGTACTGCTTCGGCACAGGCGTCTTCGGCCAGTGGGCAGCGGGTGCGGAATGGGCAGCCCGACGGCGGGTTGGCGGGGCTTGGCAGTTCCCCCGGCAGGATACGGGGCGCGCCGCCCTGCGTGCGGGGTTTCATGCTGGGCGTCGCGGTCAGCAGCGCGCGGGTGTACGGATGTGCCGGGCTGGCAAACACCTGATCGGCGGGGCCTTCCTCGACGATGCGGCCAAGGTACATGACCACGATCCGCGTGCAGAGATGGCGCACCACGTGCAGGTCATGGCTGATGAACAGCATCGCCAGGTCCAGTTCGTCGCGCAGGTCCATCAACAGGTTGACCACCTGCGCCTGGATCGACACGTCGAGCGCGGAGACGGGTTCATCCGCGACGATGAAATCCGGCCGGGTCGACAGCGCACGCGCCACGGCAATCCGCTGGCGCTGGCCGCCGGAAAAGGCATGCGGGCGGCGGGCGGCGGCCTCCCGCGGGAGACCGACGAGATCGAGCAGCCGGTGCAGTTCCGCCTCGACTTCGCCCGAGGGTACGAGGCGGTGGATGCGCAGCCCGTCGGTGATCTGTGCGCCGATGGTGCGGCGCGGATCAAGCGAACCGAAGGGGTCCTGGAACACCATCTGCATGCGCCGCGAGAGCCGCCTCTTCTCTGCTGCCGAGAGGCCGGACAGGTCGCGCCCGTCGAAGGAGACGCTGCCTTCGGTCGGGCGATCCAGTCCCATCATCATGCGGCCCAGCGTGGACTTGCCGCAGCCGCTTTCGCCCACAACACCCACCGTTTCGCCGGGTGCCAGGGTCAAAGACACATCGCGCACTGCCCAGACATCGCGGCTCCGGCCGAGGATACCCTGCCGGCTGGGGAAGTTCCGGGATAGGCCGTTCGCCTCGACCAAAGGGGCGGGTTTGGTGGCCGTGTCGAACATCAGCAGACCTCCTTCCAGCGGATGCAACGCGTGATGCGGCCGTCGTCGATGCGGCTGACCTCCGGCGCGTGGGCCTTGCACTGCGGGGAGGCATGGTCGCAACGCGGTGCAAAGCGGCAGCCTTCCGGCATGGCGAAGGGCGGCGGGACGCTGCCGGGAATGGCGCGCAGCCGCTCCGCCCCGCCCTCGGGGACAGAGGCGATCAGCGCGGCGGTGTAGGGGTGCTTGGGATCGGCGAAGACTTCGGCCACCGGGCCGGTTTCGACCACTTCGCCCGCGTACATCACGACCACCCGGTCGGCCAGTTCCGAGACCACGGCAAGGTCGTGGGTCACGAAGATCAGGCCCATCTCCGGCGTATCGGCCTTGAGCGTGCGGAACAGGTCGAGGACCTGCGCCTGGATCGTCGGGTCGAGCGCGGTTGTCGGTTCGTCCGCCACCAGAAGGCGCGGGGTGTTCGCCACGGCCAGTGCGATCATGGCGCGCTGCCGCTGGCCGCCGGACAGTTCGTGCGGATAGGCGCGGCGGCGGCGTTCGGGATCGGGAATGCCGACGTGGCGCAACAGCTCGACCACGCGGGTCTGAACCTTGGCTTCGTCCGTCATTCCCCCGGCGCGCAGCGCCTCCGCCAGTTGGTCGCCGACCCGGTGCACCGGGTTCAGCGCGGCAGAGGCATCCTGGAAGACCATCGACACCTCGGGGCCGCGCAGATTGCGGAAGCCTTCTTCGTCGAGGTCCGCGAGGTTCACCACCTGTCCATCGCGGGTGCGGTAGAGCATCTCGCCCGCCGTCACCCGCAGCTGGTCGGGCAGCAAACCCAGCAGCGCCAGACTGGTGAGCGTCTTGCCGGAGCCGCTTTCGCCCACCAGTGCAACCGTCTCGCCCGGCATCACGGTCAGGCCGGCGCGGCGCACGAGGTCGACCTTCGGATTGTGGCCGACCGAAATCGCCAGATCGCGGATCTCGACCAGCGGGCCGCTCTCGGCCTGCGCCACGGGTTTGACAGCGCGTCGCCGTGCCCGGGCGCGCATCCACAGCGCGCCACCGCGGGTGACCTCGCGCGGGTCCAGCGCCTCCTGCAGGCGGTCACAAAGCAGGTTGAAGGTCAGGATCGTTCCCGCCAGCGCCAGCGAGGGCCAGACCAGCAGCATCGGGGCCTGTTCCATCGCGCCGCGTGCGGAGCGTATCATCAGGCCCCACGACGGCGTCGGCGGCACGACCCCGAGGCCGAGGAAACTGAGCCCGCTTTCAATCACCATGGCCGAGGCCACCACCAGCGACATCTGCACAAGGAGCGGCGGCATGACGTTTGGCAGGATGGTCCGGCCGAGGATGGTCAACGGATAGGCCCCCATCGACCGTTGCGCGGTGACGTAATCCAGCCCGCGGACCTGCAGCGTGGCGGCATAGACGACACGGGCATAGTTCGGCGTGTAGAGCAGCGTCAGGGCAAGGATCAGCGGCCATGTCCCGGCGCCGAGAATGGTGACGACCAGCAGCGCGAGGAGGAGCGGCGGCAGGCACAACAGGATCTCGGCGGCACGCACCGTCAGCACTTCGACGAAACCGCGGAAGTAGCCGCCGAGCAGGCCAAGAACCGTGCCGATGATCGCCGCTGCCAGCGCAGAACCCACGGCAATGAAGAGGGAGGCGCGCCCGCCCCAGATCAGCCGCGCCAGCACGTCGCGTCCGAAGTCGTCCTGTCCCAGCCAATGCGCGGCGGAAGGACCGGCAAAGCGGTTGGGGATGTCCATGGCGCGCACGTCCTGTAGCGGCAGGACCGGCGCCAGAAGCAGCACGGCCACCAGTACGGCGATGATGCCGCCCGGCAGCAGCAGCTTGCGGGTTGCGCGGTTCATGACGTCACCAGCGAGATGCGCGGGTCGAGCATGGCGTTCACCACGTCCACCACGAGATTGAGAAAGACGAAGAGCACCGAGATTGTCATGACGATGCCCACGACCTCCGGGTAGTCGCGCGCGTCCACCGCGGCGACGAGGTAGCCCGACAGCCCCGGCCAGTTGAACACGAACTCCACAAGGACCGTGCCGCCGATCAGCGTGCCCATCTCCAGCCCCAGGACCGTGAGCACCGGGATCAGCGCGTTGCGCACCACGTGGCGGCGCAGGATCGTGTTGCGGGCCAGCCCCTTGGCGCGGGCGGTGCGGACGTGGTCGCGTTCCAGAACTTCAATCACCGAGGCGCGGGTCATACGGGTGATTACGGCCCAGAGGCTCAGCGCCACGGTGCCGGCGGGGAGGATCAGCAGCTTGAGGTGCTGCACGGGATCTTCGGAGAAAGGCACGAAGCCGCCCGCCGGCAGCCATTTCAGTTCCTGCGCGAAGATCAGGATGACGACCGAACCGACGACGAAAACCGGCGTCGACAGCGCCGCCGAGGAGAGGAGAGAGACGAACCCGTCCACCTTGCCGCCGGACCGGATCGCGGCCCAGGTGCCAAGCGGCACCCCGGCAAGACTGGCCAGGAGGGCGGCGGTCGCGATCACCTCCAGCGTGCGGGGCAGGCGGGTGGCGATCTGCTCCATCACCGGCGCGCCGTCGCGGAACGACGCGCCGAGATCGCCGGACAGGACGCCCCCCAGATGGTCCAGATACTGCTGCCACAGCGGGGCGTTCAGCCCCATCTTCTCGCGCAGGGCGGCCACCGCCTGTGGGTCGGCGGCCATGCTGCCCTGGCTCAGAAGCAATTCCGCCGGATCGCCGGGGATCAGGTGCAGCAAGAGGAAGACCAGCGTCACCACCACCCAGACGAGGAAGATGGCGACAAGGCTGCGGTATGCGATGTATCGGACCATTGGGGTGCGTTCAGCCCAGCATCGTTTCTTCCAGCGTGATGCCGGAATAGAAGGTCAGCTGTCCCGGCAGGTTGGAGAAGCCGGTGACGTTTTCCTTCATGCCGTAGCCCTGCGCGCGCCATGCGAGGCCCACCAGCGGTACAGTGTCGATGGCCACCTGTTCCAGCTCGCGGTAGATCGCCTTGCGCTCGTCGGTGTCGAAGGTCGCTCGGCCCTTTGCGAACAGGTCGGTGATCTCGGGCGTCGGCATGTCGTAGCTGCGCACGAAGGACGGGGGCAGGGAACCGTCGAGCACGTTGACCAGACCGTCGGGATCGTTGTTGTCGGCGGTGGTGCCCATGACGGCGAGGTCATACTGACCCTCGTTGCCCTTTTTCACCCGGCTGGTCCATTCCGGCAGGTCGAGCTGCACGTTGATGCCGACCATCGACAGGTAGGCCTGGCAGACCTCGGCGGTCGACTGGTGCATGCCGTATTGCGCGGTCGAGAGCATGGTGCAGGTGAAGCCGTCCGGGTAACCCGCCTCGGCCAGCAGAGCCTTCGCCTTTTCCGGGTCATAGGACCAGGCGTCGGCCAGCTCTGGGTTGAAGAACTCCGACCCTTCGGCGATCGGCAAGTGGTTCAGCGCGCCGCCGCGGTTGTAGAAGGCCGCCGCCACGATGTCTTCGCGCTTGATGGCATGGGCCACGGCCTGCCGCACCTTGGGATTGTCGAAGGGCGCCTTGCCGCCGTTGAAAGTCAGGTACATGAAGGGGCCGTCGGTCACGTCGAGCTTCAGCGCCTCGTTCTCCTCGACCTGCGCCATGGCCTGCCAGGGGACATATTCGGCGAGATCGACATCGCCTGCTTCGAGCGCGGCGACACGAAGGTTCTCGTCGGCGTAGACGATGGCCTCTACCCCGGCGAGCTTGGGCAGACCTTCCTTATAGTAGCCGTCGAAGGCCTTGAGGCTCAGCGATACGCCACGTTCGACGCTGTCGAGCGTGAAGGGCCCGGCGCCGATCTCGGTCTCAGGGCTTTCGCCTGCCTTGATGATCGGCATGTGGTAGTGCGCGAACCAGCCGGGCAGGACGGCCAGCGGTTCGGAGGTGTGCATCTTCACCGTGCGCGCATCGGGCGTCTCGACCTTGGTGATGAGTGCCATCTGGCCCTGACGGAAGGCGGCGCTGTCGGGTTTTGCCACCTCGGCGACTGTGTAGGCGACGTCCTCGGAGGTCACCGGAGAGCCGTCATGCCACTGCGCCTCGCGCAGGGTGAAGGTCCAGACACCGGCGTCGTCCACCGACCAGTCTTCGGCCAGTTCGCCGCGCAGCATCCCGTCGGGGCCGTAGCTGAGCAGCCCGCGGTGCATCATCAGCTTGATGGTGCCCGCCGCCGTTCCGGCGGACGTCCACGCGGCAAGGCTGGGCGGGAAGGTCGACAGCGCAAAGCGCAGCGTGCCGCCCTCCTGCGCCATCAGCGCCCGGGGGCCGAGAAAGCTGAGTGCACCGGCACCAGCGAGGGTCGTGGCCAGAAAGCCGCGGCGGTTCAGATCGTTGGTCATCTAAGTCTCCTTGTCGGTTGAGGCAGGCTCTTGACGGCCTTTCGGTTTTGTCTTCGGAAAGTTGGTGTCACTCGGCCGCGACGCGGCGTTCTTCGGGGCGGCCGTATCCGCCACCCCCGGGGGTGACGACCTCCAGCCATTCGCCCTTGCGCAGGGTGCCTTGGCCGCGGTCGAACGGCGCGGTGCCCGGGCCGGTGGCATAGCTGCCGTGCCCGCCTTCGCCGCCGCCGTCCAGCCCCCACGAGCGTGAGAGGTTGCGCGAGATGTCGACCCGGACGAGGCAATCCTCGGTGGCGCGGTAGACCCGCCGCAGCCCCATGCCGCCGCGTTGGCGACCGGCGCCTTCGGAGCCGTCGACCAGTTCGTAGCGTTCGAGGATCAGGGGATATTCCACCTCAAGCGCTTCCACCGGCAGGTTCGACGTGTTGGTGGCGTGCACGTGGATGCCGTCCAGCCCGTCGGCATCCGGGCGTGCGCCGCCGCCGCCGCCGATGGTTTCGAGGTAAACCCAGTAGGTGCCTTGTTCCGGCCCGCTCTGGCGCGTTCCGGAAAACAGCGCCACTGTGCAGGTTGAGTTGGTGCAGGCCGACACCCGCGCCGGGGCCGCCTGTGCCAGTGCGCCGAGGATCAGGTCTGCCACGCGCTGGCAGGTCTGCACCCGGCCGTTGACCGCCGCGGGATGCGCGCAGTTGAGGATCGAGCCCTCCGGCGCCGTCACCGATATCGGTCGCGCCAGCCCGGCGTTGGGCAGGACCGAGGGGTCGACCACCGATTTGACGATGTAATAGACCGTGGCCAGAAGCGCGGTGCGGGTCATGTTGATGCCCGCGCGCACCTGCGGCGGCGCCTCGAAGGAAAGGCTGATGTCCTCGCCCGCTATCGTCACCGTCACCGCCAGCGGGATCGGGTCGTCGAAGTCGAGGTTGTCGAAAACGTCCTCGAACCGCCAGCTTCCGTCCGGCAGCGCGGCGATGCCCGCGCGCATCTTGCGTTCCGCGTAGTCCAGCAGCGCCTGACCCGAGCCCAGCACAGTGTCGGCACCGTACCGGTCGCAGAGTTCCTGAAAGCGCTGCACGCCGACCCGGTTCGCGGCCATCTGGGCGCGCAAGTCCGACAGGCGTTCGCGCGGCACCTGGCAGTTCAGCAGGATCAGGTTCTGCACGTCTTCCTGCAGCATACCTTCGCGGTAGAGCCGGATCGGCGGAATTCGCAGCCCTTCCTGATAGATGTGGGCGTGCGCGCGGTCGACGAAATCCGAGTGATGCGCGAGGTTGACGGTCCAGGCCACCAGAGTCCCGCCGTGGAAGATCGGCTCCGCCAGCACGATGTCGGGCAGGTGTGTGCCGCCGCCCTGATAGGCGTCGTTGCCGACGAACACGTCGCCGGGGCGGATGCCCTTCGCATCGTGCAGCTTCAGCATCATCGGGATGAAGTCGAGGAAACTGCCCAGATGCACCGGGATATGTTCGGCCTGGCAGAGCGTTCGGCCCTCGACATCGAAAAGCGCGGTGGAGCAGTCCCGCCGCTCCTTGATGTTGGTCGAATAGGAGGCGCGGACCAGCGCCTCGCCGGTTTCCTCCACGATGGAGGATAGGGCGGCGCCGATAACCTCGACGGTGATCGGATCGAGAGCCGGGGTCTGTGTCATTGGCCAAGCTCCAGGATCAGGTTTTCGGTTGGATCTACATGGGCCGAAACGCCGGGGGGGATCAGCGTCGTGGTGTCCATCTGCTCGACAATGGCGGGACCGTCGAAGCGCATTCCCGGACGCAACCGTTCGCGGGCGTATAGCGTCGTTTCGGTAAAGCAGCCGGTCTCGGGATACCATGTCTGGCGCGCACCGATGATGGCATGCCGGGCATCTTCCGGCCCGGGGGCGCTGGTGGCGAGCGTGGCCTTTTCCACCTGACCCACGGCCTCGGCGCGGAAGGTGACGCAGAAGATGCGCTCATCCTCGACCGCGAAGCCGTAAAGCCGCTTGTGCGCCTCGGTGAAGCCCGCGCGAAGCGCTTTCAGCGTTTCTTCGGTGACCGGCCCTTCGGGCAGTTCGACGGACAGTTCGTAGTTCTGGCCTTCGTAGCGCATGTCGACGCGGCGTGTGAGGCCGCGCTTGTCGGCTTCGATCTCTTCTGATCGGAACCAGTCCTCTGCCTCGGCGGTGACCTGTGCGACCGCATCGCCGATCTCGGCCACCATGGTCGAATCCAGCGGCATCAGCCGTGTCAGGGGGAATTCGGCGCGCAGATCGGTCAACAGCAGCCCCATGGCGCAGAGGGTGCCGGGCGTGCGCGGGATGATGACCCGCGGCATGCCCAGTTCCTGCGCCAGTCGCACCGCATGCAGCGGCCCCGCGCCGCCGAAAGCCATCAGCGCATAGGCGCGGGGGTCGTGCCCGCGCTGCACGGAAATTACCCGGATCGCCTTGGCCATGTTCGCCGTCACGACCGAGATGATGCCCTGCGCCGTTGCCATGGTGTCCATGCCCAGCCGTTCGGCCATGCGGTCGATGGCGGCCAGGGCGAGGTCGCGTCGCACCTCCATCCGGCCGCCCAGCAGATGCGTCGGGTTCAGCACCTGCAGCACGATGTTGGCGTCGGTGACGGTTGGATCCTCGCCGCCGCGCCCGTAACAAACCGGCCCGGGATCGGCGCCCGCGCTTTCCGGGCCGACCTTCAGGAGCCCGCCGGAGTCGATCCGTGCGATGGAACCGCCGCCGGCACCGACGGTGTGGATGTCCAGCATCGGGGCCTTGATCGGGTAACCGTGCACCTGAGCCTCGTTGGTGCGCGCGCATTGCCCGCCTGCCATCAGCGCCACGTCAGAGGACGTCCCGCCCATGTCGAAGGTGATGATGTCGGCCTCGCCCGCAGCCTGTCCGATCACCTGCGCCGCGACCACGCCGGTGGAGGGACCGGAGAGGACGGCGCGCACCGGCGTCTCGGCCGCGACCTCGAAGCGAACCACCCCGCCATTCGACTGCGTCAGATGCGGCGGGACCGGCAGACCGAGGTTCTCCAGCCGCGGCGTCAGGCGGTGGATGTAACGCTGCATGATCGGGCCGAGATAGGCGTTGACCGTTGCGGTGGACAGTCGCTCGAACTCGCGGAACTCCGGGGCAATCTCGTGGCTGGCACACAGGAAGACGTCCGGCAGCTCCTTTTCGAGGATCTCGCGGGCGCGCTTTTCATGCGCGGGGTTCACGAAGGCGTAGAGGAAACAGATCGCCACCGCCTCCACCCCGGCCGCGCGCAATCCCTGGGCGGCGGTGCGCACTGCGTCTTCGTCCAGCGCCATGTCGACCGTACCGTCGTGCAACAGCCGTTCCGGGACCTCGAAGCGCAGCGCGCGGGGCACCAGTGTCTGCGGCTTCTCGGCGAAGATGTCATAGAGGTCCGGTCGCTTCTGGCGTCCGATTTCCAGCAGGTCGCGGAAGCCTGCGGTGGTCAGCAGTCCGACGCGCGCCCCGCGATGGGTGATCAGCGCGTTGGTAGCAACGGTGGTGCCGTGACCCAGGTAGGCGACGGCCGCGGCAGGGTCATCGGTGGCCCCGGCGCATTCGCGCATGCCTTCCTCAACGCCCTGCGCAATGCCGCGCGACGGGTCGTCCGGCGTCGACGAAACCTTCCAGACTTCCATCCGTCCCGAGGTCTCGTCGAAGAGGCAGACATCGGTGAAAGTCCCGCCGGAGTCGACCCCGACGCGCCAGCGGGCCTGCCCGGGTGCTGTGTTCGTAAGGTCCTTCATCGCTCGGCTTTTCCTGTTCTTCCCGTGTCGCGGCGGCCCCTCGGGGCGTCACCGCGCTTTCGGACATCGGACACGCAGGTTCCGTGTCACGTCCAATCCAAAACTTTTTTGACAGCCAAGAATTTTTCTATCGGCCGATGCGGGCGGGCATCTCATTGCCGATTCAAGTTTCTGAAACATATGACAAATAACAATCATGCATCTCTGTTCGCCGGACCAGCCTACGGCGCTTGCCGTCACAATCCCGTCTGACGCCAAGATGTAAATACGTGCGTGTCCGGCGGGCTTTCCAATTGTGGACCGCGAGCCAAAAGGCGCGGAATCGAGGGATGGAGGGGTGCGTGTGCCCGCTGGCGGACAGCGACGACCGCAGCAAAATCCAAGATCGTCGAGGGTTGGGTTGCGCGCGTTTCCGAGACTGGCATCGCAGTTCCGGATGGGCCGAGGAACGCGATCCGTGTCGCCGTCCCGGCATTGGTCCAATGCGCCAAAGGCCGTTGCGTCCAACTCCTGAACGTCGCCTGCAACACTTCCATGTCAGTGTAGGCTCTGTGCGTCAGTGCACTTGTCGTGGTGAACCGATCAGTTTACTTGCGATGCACGTTCGAACCGCGAAAGAGTTAGCATGTCACACCGATGCACCCTCGCCATCCGTCTCTTGTTGGTGTGCCTCCTGGCCATACCCTCCACCGTCTTTGCCCAAGAGGATGAAGGGACGGCCCGGCAAGATGCGCCACGTCCGGTCAAGCTGATGACGATCGAGGCAGGCGCCGCGCCCATCGCACGGCAATTCTTCGGACGGGTGCGTGCCCGGTCGACGGTCGACCTTGCGTTCCAGGTGCCCGGCCAGATCATCTCTTTCCCGGTGACCGAGGGGACGCCCGTCAAGGAGGGCGCGCTGGTCGCTCAGCTCGACCTTGAGCCCTTCGAGCGTGAACTGGAGCGCGCTAGGGTCAATCTCGCCAAGGCCGAACGCGACGCTGAGCGGCTCAGCAGCCTGCAGGGCAATGCCGTAGCCGAGGTGCAGGTGCGCGATGCCCGGACACAGCTCGACCTAGCGCGGATTGCCGCGCAGGAGGCCGAGAGCCGGCTGGAAGATGCGAGCCTCCACGCCAAGTTCGACGCGCTTGTGGCGCGCCGCGAAGTGCCGGTCTACACCACGGTGAGTGCCGGCCAGCCGGTCGTCCGGCTGCACGACATGTCCGAACTGCGCGTCGAGATCGAGGTGCCCGAGGTTCTGTTCCGCCGCTCCGCCGATTACGCGGCCAGCAGCGTGACCTTCACCGCGAGCTTTCCGGGACAAGACCGCGAATACGCGCTGGCCCTGCGGGAATTCGAGGCAGAGACCGCCCAGGTGGCGCAGACCTTCACCCTGACGCTGGCCTTTGTCGAAGAAGTGCCGGGCTGGGTGCTGCCCGGGGCCTCCGTCACCGTCAAGTCGCGGGCAGACCTTGAGGACGAAGGCATGGCGATCCTGCTTCCGGAAACCGCGCTTGTGTTCACGCCCGACCGCTCGGTCGCAGTTATGGTGTTCGAACCGGGCGAACAGGAGGACAGGGGCACCGTCCGGCAGGTGCCGGTCGAGATCGAGATGCGCGAGGATGCGCGTGTTGCACTGATCGAGGGGCCGGACACGGGAACGGAAATCGTGGCGACGGGCGCCTCGCAGCTTGTCGATGGCCAGGCGGTGCGCCGCTACACCGGCTTGGGGAACTGAGCTCGTGGCTATCGCGCGTTCCGCAATCGACCGTTCGCTCCTGACATGGCTCCTGATGCTGGGCTGCCTCCTTGGGGGGATCTGGGGCTTTGCCACCATCGGCCGGCTGGAAGACCCGGCCTTCACCATCAAGAACGCCGTGGTGCTGACCGAGTATCCCGGCGCCTCGGCAGCGGAGGTCGCCCGCGAGGTCTCTGAACAGATCGAGAGCGCGATCCAGCAGATGGGCGAGGTCAAGACGATCACCTCGTCGAACAAGCCGGGGCTCAGCCGGATCAACGTCGAGATCGAGTCGACCTACTCCGGTGAGGAGCTGCCGCAGATCTGGGACAAGCTGCGCGCCAAGGTGGCCAGCGCCCGCGGCTCCCTGCCCGAGGGCGCGCGCGAACCCTTTGTCAACGACGGCTTCGGGGATGTGTTCGGGATCTTCTACGCCGTCACGGCACCCAGTTTCACCGACAAGGAAGTGCACGACATTGCAGATTTCCTGCGGCGTGAACTGCTGGCGGTCGAGGGTGTCGCCGACGTCACCCTTTCCGGCCTGCCGGAGGAGGCGGTGTTCGTCGAGGTGCAGCCCGCCATCGTCACCAACCTCGGCATCGCGCCCGCCGCCATCGCGCAGGCCATCGCCAACGCCCAGACCGTCACGCCCGCCGGCAGCGTCGAAAGCGGCGACCTGTCCCTTCGGATCGAGACGCCGGAAGGGTCGGACAGCGTCGAGGCGATCCAGAACCTCACCATTGGCGTCAACGGCGAGATCGTCGACCTGACCGACTTCGCCATCGTCAGCCGGGAGCGGGTCGACGATCCGTCGATGATCATCCGGCACAACGGACAGGAAGCCTTTACCATCGGTATCGCGGGCAAGGAGGGGCTGAACATCGTCGACGTGGGCGCGCGGGTCGATGCGCGGCTGGATGAGCTGCGCGCGGACATCCCGCTGGGGGTCGAACTCAACCCGATCTACAAGCAGCACGACGTCGTGGACGAGGCATCGAACGCCTTCCTTCTGAACCTCGCCATGTCGGTCGCGATCGTTGTGATCGTTCTGGCCCTCGCCATGGGCTGGCGCGCGGCGCTGGTGGTCGGGGCGACGCTTCTGCTGACGGTGGTGGGCACGATCTTCTTCATGGCGGTCTTCGGGATCGAGATGGAGCGGATCTCGCTCGGGGCGCTCATCATCGCCATGGGAATGCTGGTCGACAACGCCATCGTCGTCGCCGAGGGCATGCAGGGCGACATGCAGCAAGGGAAAAGCTCGCGCGATGCGGCTGAGGACGTCGCATCGAAGACGCAGATCCCGCTTCTTGGGGCGACCGTGATCGGCATCATGGCCTTTGCCGGAATCGGGCTCAGCCCCGATGCGACCGGCGAATTCCTGTTCTCGCTCTTCGCGGTGATCGGCATTTCGCTTCTGCTGTCCTGGGTGCTCGCGATCACGGCGACGCCTCTTCTGGCGCACTACATCTTCAAGCGCGGCGATGGCGAAGGGGGAGGCGCCTACGACGGCCCGGTCTTCCGCGCATATGCTGCCGTGCTGCGCGGCGCGATCCGGGCGCGCTGGCTGGTGGTGGTTACACTGCTGGTTCTGACGGCCGGCTGCTACTGGGGGTTCGGACAGGTCAAGCAGCAGTTCTTCCCCGACAGCAACACGCCGCTGTTCTACGTGCACTACAAGTTGCCGCAGGGCACCGACATCTCCGCCACGTCGCGCGACATGGCGTTGGTGGAAGACTGGCTGTTGCAACGCGAGGAAGTCGTCTCGGTCTCGACCTTCGTGGGCGGCGGCGCCTCGCGCTTCATGCTGACCTATGCGCCGGAAGAACAGTTGCCGACCTATGGCCACCTGATCATCCGGACCGCCACGCTCGAAGAGATACCGCCGTTGAGGGACGCGCTGGAGACGTTCGGGCGCGAAACCCTGTCCGGGGGCGAGTTCCGCACCGAGCGGCTGGCCTTTGGTCCCGGTGGCGGCGCGCCCGTCGCGGTGC
This sequence comes from Sagittula sp., assembly GCF_052825245.1. NCBI lineage: Bacteria > Pseudomonadati > Pseudomonadota > Alphaproteobacteria > Rhodobacterales > Roseobacteraceae > Sagittula > Sagittula sp. Next base: position 54,055 of record NZ_JBRBWD010000064.1, on the reverse strand, counting down.
GGTTCTCCGGCCCCGATCCCGACGTGCTGCGGGCCCTTGCGGTGGAGGCCGAGACAGTCATGCGCGAGGCCAGCGACCAGACCCAAGACCTGCGCACCGACTGGCGGGAGCGCGAGCTTGTCATCGCGCCGCGCTACAGCGAAGGCCGGGCCCAGACTGCCGGGGTCACGCGCGAGGACGTGGCCGCCACGATGAAGCTGGCGACGGAGGGAGACCGCGCAGGCACCTTCCGCGAAGGCAGCCGTCTGATCCCGATCATTGTGCGTCAGCTGGGGGCCGGTGCCGAAGGTGGCGAACATCTTGTGGATCAGCCGGTCTACAGCTCTGCTGCGCAGCAGTTCATTCCGCTCGAACAGCTGATCGACGGTCTTGACTACGAGGTGCACGACACGCTCATCCACCGCCGAGACCGGCTGCCCACGATCACCGTCATGGCGGGGGTGCCCGCGGGCGTGAACGCCGACAAGGTGTTCCGGCAGGTGCGCGGTCCCATCGAGGCAATCCCCTTGCCCGAAGGCTACTCGCGCGAGTGGGGTGGCGAATACGAAAGCTCGACCGAGGCGCAGGAAAGTCTCGGCCGCCAGCTTCCGGTGTCGCTTCTGATCATGGTGCTGATCTCGATCCTGCTGTTCGGCGCCGTGCGTCAGCCGCTGATCGTCTGGCTGCTCGTGCCGATGTCGGTGAACGGCGTAGCACTGGGGCTGCTGGGGACGGGGCTGCCGTTCTCGTTCACCGCGCTTCTGGGCCTTCTGAGCCTGTCGGGTATGCTCATCAAGAACGGCATCGTGCTGGTGGAGGAGATCGACCTGACCCGCGCAGAGGGCGTGCCGTTCGAGCGGGCGATCGTGGAGGCCTCAACCTCACGTCTGCGCCCCGTTGTTCTTGCGGCGGCGACCACTATCCTGGGGATGCTGCCGCTGCTCTGGGACGCGTTCTTCGCGTCGATGGCGGTGACGATCATGGCGGGGCTCGGCTTTGCGTCGGTGCTGACACTCATCGCGGCGCCAGTGTTCTACTACCTGTTCTTCCCCGGGGAGCACGCGTCTTCAAAGGAAGGGGAGGATGCGCGGCCCGCCTGAGGTGCGGGTGTGTCCGTCTGATCATGCCGGCGCGGTTCCGTCGTCCCCGTCCGAGACCTTGGGACCGCGCTTTCGTAACTAATCAGACGTTGCCCGATTGCGCTTTGTATTGACCCAGTCCCCGCGTGGACGGTCGATTTGCGCCATGGCCAGCGAACAGCAACGCATGGTTCCCGTCCATTGCCCGCGCCAAGCTCACATCCGCGAAAGCCTGTCCTCGTCGTCCACGACCTTCAGCGCACAATCTGGGCCGGTCCAGCGCCATAGCACGATGTTGAAGTCGATTGCAGCGGCGCCCTTCGCGAAGCTTCGGATCAGCAGCCCCGCAAATCCGTCGTCGATCAGGTGGCGGGCAAAATCCTGCGTCGGGACATCCTGTCCTTCGATCATCTGGATGCGCCAGCCGGGATTTGCGAGGTCGCTCTCCGTCATGCCGCGCCGGGCAAGGGCGGCGCCGTCGCGGGTGTCGAAGACCGGGCCGAGGTCCGCTTCGTATGACACCAGGATCGTGGGTTGCAGGCTGCCGACCTGATTGGCTTCCCGGAGGGCCGTGCTGGGTTCGAGTGCGGTATAGAGGGTGGGCGTGCCCTTCGCGTTGAAACGTCCGCCGTAAAGCTCCGCGCCACGGCCCGACAGCGGTTCGCGCGCGTAAATGGGGTTCAGCGCACGGTAGAGCGGTCCGGTGTAATGCACGGCTTTCAGCGGGTCAGGCGAAGACGCCGGCGTCGACCGCGTCGATGTAATCGAGGACCTGCTGCGCCTTGCCGTCCCGCACGAGTTGCATCGCGGTGCGACCATCGAAGCCTGGCAGGGGCTCCGAACGGTACCAGGCATAGGCCATAAGTTCCGAGCCGAAGCGCGGTTCGACCTTGTTCAGCACCTCCACCAATTCACGCAGGCGCCGCTGGGTCTTGTCCGAGTTGATGCGGGTGCGCCGTTGCAGCGCATCCTTGCCAAGACCCACCGTGACGGCGATCTCTTCGGCAGAGGTCCGCAACGCCGCCGCAATCTTGCGGGGCTCGAACTGTCCGCCTTCGGCGAAGTTGGCGAGATGCATGGCCATGCCTCCATCGGTGATAATCACGGTATATAGCGTCAAAATGGCCGAAGTGCAAGTGTCAGGGTCGTCGTACGTATTCTTCAAACCCTTGCGCTCGGAAAAATGCGCTCTTGCCGCAGCCTCCTCAAAAGCTTCCGAACGACGGTAGCCGGAGACTGCCGCTGCCCGGTGTCCGGTTTCGCCGCTTGTATCCGCGTTTGTCGCATTTGGCCGGGGTGCTCCGTTGCTGTCGCCCAGCCGGGCCATCATCCGAGCGAAGAAGCCTTTCACACTCCATCGCTTTCAGCAGCCGTTCAGCGCATTGTGCGGGCCATATGCAGCAGGCGCGTGGCATCAGCGAAGGCCATTGCGATTGATGAAGATTATTCCGCTCAGCACGCGCGTCCGCTCGGCGCCCGCGGTGCGACTTCGGCCCAAACACGGGTAAACGTGCCACCTTCATGTCGGTGAGCCAAAAGAGATCGCGTCTGTCACAACTCCGTTTTCGGAGCCGTGACCTAAAAGGTGCGATTGAAATCAATGCACGTCACCCCAGCGCAAAGCAACGCTTCGCGGGACAAGCACGACAAGATCTCTGCGCCCGTACCGGTATCAGAAACGATCATGTCTCTCTGCAGGCTGGGGGGCTTTGAGATCGTGGCAGCCGCAAGAGCTTCGTTCCAGCATCTTTAGCGCGGTAAGCAGGGCGAGTTCCGAAGCGACGCGCGACAGGTTTGGCAGGACGTCCGCTTGCAGCAATGTGCCTCGATCTCTGTTCATGTAGTCGTTGAAACCTGCCGTGACGAAAGCGAGGGGGACAAAACACGCCCCGATCTCGCGGCTCAGCGTGGCCTCGGGCGCAAGCGAATGGTTGATGAGGTCCGCCCCCATCGACCGGAAGGCAATTGCTTCGGCCGGTGTTGTCAGGCGCGGCCCGTAGCAGTGCGCCGCGACCAAACCTTGTTCGATGCCGTGAACGCGCCAATGCTTCGGCCAGACCTCGCGGGCCGTCTCTGCCAGCAATCCGGCGCATTCGGTGCAGATGATCGCCTTTCCGGACGCATCAAAACGCTGGCGTCCGGGAAGCAGGGAATAGGGGGTCTGCGTCAGCTCGATGATATCGGCTGCAATCGCGAGATCGCCGGGCTGAATGGCCTTGTTGACGGCACCCATGGTCGAGCTCGCGAGCACCTGTCTGACACCTGCCTCGTGAAGGACCCAGAACGCCCTTCGGTGGCACGCGTGATCGATCTCGTCCCGCGGGTTACCATGGGAATACATGCAGAGCGCGCGATGAGGTTTCCTGTCCGGGGTCACGTCGCTGGAAAACTCTATCAGTTTCCAGTTTTCGGAAGGTCCCCAAGGGGTGTCAAAGGCCATATCGCGCGCAATGACACGGACGCCGTCCATGCCGGTATCCTCGGGGAACGCCAGCCCCCAGTTTGCAGAGCCGGTGATGAGAGCGAGGCGCACCTGAGGTATGCCAACCGCCATGTGGCTGCCGGCGCTCGGGGATTCATCGTTCATCTGAGGGAAACTCCTGTCTTCAGGTGGCGCGGCGCGCGTTGACGAGCAACACAACGGCGATCACCAGTACGGTCCAGAGGGTGGAAATGGCGGCAATGGTCGGATCGATCTGATCGCGCAGCGACAGAAACATCAGCTTGGGCAGCGTGGCGCTGTCGCCTGCGGCAACGAAAATCGAGATCACCGCCTCATCGAGCGAGGTGAGAAAGGCCATGAGTGCAGCGGTCAGCAGGGTGAAGTTGAGCTGCGGAACCAGGATCCCGGCAATGGCGCGCGCCCATCCGGCCCCGAGGCTTCGCGCGGCGTCCACTTGCCCCCAGTCAAACCGCGACACGGCCGGGAACATCACGATCGTGGTGACCGGGATCGCGAGGACGACGTGACCCACAAGAACACCGGTCAGCGTGCCGATCAGTTTCAGCTTTGCCAGGACAAAGAACAGCCCGATGGCCAGAAGGATGCCGGGTATCACCGAAGGCGAGAGCACATAGGTGTACAAGACGCGGGACCTGAACCCGCCAAGACGATTCATCGCGATGCAGGCCGCAAGACTGACGGGGACCGCAACCAAGGCGGTCAGGGTGCCGAGGATCAGCGAGGTCTTGAGCGCCAGCATCCATGTCGCCGAGCCGAAGAAGCTCTGGTACCAGCGCAACGAAAGCGTGCGCGGCGGAAACTCCAGCAAGTCTGATCCGGAGAACGACAGCGGCACCACGATCAGGGTGGGAAGGATCAGGAATCCAAGGATCAGCGCGGCAACGACCCACATGACGGTCTTGAACCCACGGTTGTCAAAGGACTCAAGCATGGCGACGCTCCTTGCGGGACAGCAAATGACGCAGGCACAAGAGCATCGCGGCAGTGAGGGCAACGAGAAGCAACAGCAGGATGCCAAGCGCTGACGCGGCGCCCCAGTTCTGGAAGGTGGAGAGCGTGCGCTCGATCCGGATCGCGATCGGGTTCACCTGCCCGCCGCCTAAGATTGCCGGCGTGATGAAGAACCCGAGCGTGTAGATGAAGACGATTGTCGCCCCGGACCGGATTCCGCCCGCCGCCAGTGGCAGCACGACGCTGACCAACGTGCGCGGCAGCGAGGCCCCCATGCTGGCGCTGGCGCGGATCGTGTTATGGTCGATGTCCCGCAAGGCGGCGTAGGTCGGCAGGACAAAGAGCGGCAGCATGAAATGGACCATGCCGATCAGCGTGCCGGTGAAATTGTAGACCAGCGCCAGCGGCTCGTCGGTCAGGCCGATCCCTTGCAGGCCCTGATTGACGAGCCCATCGCGCCGCAGCAGAACCAGCCAGCCGTAGGTGCGCACCAGGATCGACGTCCAGAGTGGCAGCATCAGCAGGATCAGCAGGCGATTGGCCAGCTTTTGCGGTGCCGAGGCCAGTGCCAGCGCCAGCGGCAGGCCCAGGATGAAGCACAGCGCAAGGGTGCCTGCAGAGAGTTCTACCGTGCTCCAGATCGCACGCCAGGTCAGATCGCTGGTGAGCAGGTTTTCCCAGTTCGCAAGCGTGTAGCTGCCACGCAGGGAAAGAAAGCTCTGCCGCAAGATCCAGAGGATCGGCAGCATCGCACAAAGGCCGACCAGCACCAGCGCCGGCAGCGAAAGCGACAGGAAAAAGGCATTCTCGCGCCGGAGATCGCGGCGCAGCCCGGCCGCGACGGTATCGACGTTGGGAGGAGCAAGATCAGCGTGGGTCATGCCGCCTCCCGGGCCATTTCGTGGACATGGCGCGCATCGGCATAGGCGGTGACCTCCTCTCCGGGCTTGAGGCTGTCGCAGCCTTCCGAACGGCTTGATGGAATTGACAGCATCACCTCCTGGCCCGATGCCAGCGTCAGCTGGATCAGCCAGTTCTCGCCGCGGAAGGCGATGGCGGCGATCTTGCCGGACACGCTCAGTCCTTCCGCACCGCAGGCGGCGCGATCCAGATGGAAGGTCTCGGCCCGCACCATCAATTTACGAGAGGGTAGCAACGCCTGCCCGTCGAGCCCCCGGCAATGGGCGCCTTCGAGAACATTGGCCTCACCCATGAACTCGGCGACAAAGGCAGAGCGCGGATGGTGGTAGATCTCTTTAGGCGCGTCAATTTGCTGGATCTGCCCGGCGCTCATGACGGCGATCCGGTCCGACATCGTCAGGGCCTCGCGCTGGTCGTGGGTGACATAGACCGTGGTGATGCCGAGATCGTCATGCAGGCGCCTGATCTCGAATTGCATTTGCTCCCGCAGGTTCTTGTCCAGGGCCGACAGCGGTTCGTCCATCAGCATGATCCGCGGTTCATAGACAATGGCCCGGGCCAGCGCCACGCGCTGGCGCTGGCCGCCGGACAGGGCGGCAATGTCGCGGTCCGCAAACGCACCGAGCTTCACGCGTTCGAGCGCCGCCATGGCCCGGTCCCTGACGTCACCGCTGGACAGCTTGCGCAGTTTCAGCGGGTATTCGACGTTTTCCCGGACGGACATGTGCGGAAACAGGGCGTAGTTCTGGAACACGATGCCGATGTCGCGCTTGTTGGGGGCGAGCCGGGTCACGTCGCGATCTCCGATCATTATCCGGCCCGTTTCCGGGCGCGTGAAACCGGCAATGGCCATCAGCAATGTGGTCTTGCCCGAGCCTGAAGGCCCCAGCAGGGTCAGGAATTCGCCCGGCATGATGCGGGGCGACACGTCGTCGAGCGCAACGAAGTCGCCAAAAGTCTTGCGCAATTTTTCGATCGTTATGGGAAGAGGTGTCATATGTGCGTCCTGCCGGGCGAGTGAGGGTGCTGAGCGATCAGCGATTGATCATCTCGTCGAATGCGATCTGAGCCGCTTCGCCGTTTTCTACCCACCAGGAGGGGTCTGAATAGACCGAGGTCCCGGCGTTCTCCGGCGCGGTGGCCAGCAGCGGCAAGCGGTCTTCGGGGATCAGGCCGGTTTCATAGGCGCCTTTGTTCATCGGGCCATAGAGAATGTAGTCCGTCAGCTTGGCTTCGCGTTCGGCCGTGGTCATGCCCGCGATCAGTCGCATCGCATCTTCGACGTTTTCGGATCCGGCCGGAACTGCCAGGCAGTCCGTGCCGACGATCGAGCCCTTGAACGTGTAGTCGGCAGGACCCTGTTCCTTTGCCGCTGCAGCTCGACCGTTCCAGGTCACGACCAGATCGACTTCGCCGTCGGCAAGGATCTGTGTCGATTGGGCGCCGGAGGTCCACCAGATCGCCACATCCGGTTTCAGCTCTGCGAGGCGGGCGATGGCACGGTCAAGACCGCCTTCGGAGGACAGAACGTCATAGACCTCATCCGGTGCGACACCATCGGACAGCAGCGCAATCTCCAGCGTGTCCTGGGCATTTGCCCGCAGCGCACGGCGCCCCGGAAAGGCTTCGGTGTCCCAGAATTCGGCCCATGTCTTCGGAGCGTTTTCCCCAAAGGTCTCCGTGTTCCAGGCCATCACCGTACCGTAGCTGTCGAAGGGAAAGCAGTAATCGTTGCGCGCACCCTCGGGCAGCGCCTCCATGTCCACGATGGAGGTATCGAGCGGCTCAAGCAGGTCGAGCGCGGCGGCCTGGGCCGCCTCTGCCGATCCCAGATGAATGACATCCGTCGTGACGGTTCCCGACATCACCTGCATCCGCAGCGCGGCGAGGCTGTCACTTTGACTTTCCTCGCGGATGTCAAAGCCAAGTTCACTGGCGGCTGGACCCCACATCGCCTCTTTCAGGGCCGTGCCGTAGTCGCCGCCCGCAGCGGTGATGGTCAATGTCTGCGCCGTCACAAGCGTCGGCAACGAGACTAAGGCAATGAGTGCCAGCGAGAGGGTCGAAGTCAGGGGTTTGCGAAACATTTGGTCCTCTGTCGGTTAGGGGTGCGAAAGCCGTTCTGGGCGGCGTTTTAGGAATTCGTAACGTTACGAATTGCAGATTCGATGATTCTTTGGAAGACATTTTGTTTGTGTACTGACATATCTTTCCGAACATGCCCGTCTTGTGAGCATCGACCGCGGACAGATTGCATACCTGACGGCAACACGTGTTAAGTCCTGCAAAACCGGATCGTAGACGCACAGAGTTGGCCTGAACACGCATGAGAAAATCTCCATCTCGCCCCAATCTTCGACAGCTTGCGTCCACGCTGGGGCTTTCGGTGACCACCGTTTCGCGTGCGCTCAAGAATGGCCCCGAAGTGAATTCCAAGACCATCAAGCGTGTTCAGGAAGCGGCGAAGACTATGGGGTACGTTCCCAACCGGACCGGCCAGGCGCTTCGGACCGGTCGGACGAACGTGCTGGCTGCGATCTTGCCGCTCGAAACCCAGGCCTATCTTTCCGACGTTGCGCGGCTGCCCTTGATCGAAGGCATGACCGTCGCGGCACAAGCCAGGGGATACACCCTGTCGATACACTCGGCGTTGCCCGATGCGGATCCGCTCGAGGTCGTACAAAAAACGGTCGGGCTCGGTGCCTGCGACGGCTTGATAATCACCCGGATGGAGCGGAACGACACGCGGATTGCGTGGCTGGACGAGCAAGGCATCCCTTTCGTGACGTTCGGGCGGAGCGACAGCGCCCGGCAGCACGCCTATGTGGATATCGACAATGCGAAGATTGCACAGATCGCGACAGCGCAGCTCCTGTCCGAGGGCCACCGCCGCATTGCTCTGCAGGTTCTCGGAGGCCGCGATATGGCGAGCGCCGAACGCATTTCCGGCTTTTTTCTATCGCACGAAGAGGCCGGGATTCATGCTGATCCGGCCTTGGTGGGCACGGACCATTTCGACATGGAAACGTCAAGCAACGCACTGGATCACCTGCTGCTCTTGCCGGATCCGCCGACTGCAATGATCTGCGTGTCGGAACTCGGCCTTCTAGGGGCGATTGCCGCTCTGCGGCGGCATGGCATTTCGGCTCCGAGCGATTTCGCGCTGATCACGAGGGACAACACCCGTATGTGCGATTTTCTGGGGCTCCCCGGAATTCGTTATCATTCCGTGGATATGGCACGTGTCGGCCAAAGCCTTGTCGAAGGGCTTCTGGGACGCATCGACCACCCGGACGACGGCCCGTTTCAGAAAGTGTTCGCGCCCGGTCCCCTGTTCGGAGATCCGCCGCATGCGGGCCGAGACAGCCGCGCGGGGAAGAAGCCTTAAGGTGAAAGCCTGTCGTCGCTCATGACCAAAAGCATGTCCGGCACTTGGCATGCCGGACCGATCCGAGCCGTGGACCTAGCAAGGGTCCTCAGGGGTATCTTTCCCCTGAAACCCATCGGAGTTCGAATAGCCGATCCATGCAGTAGAGGGAAATTGGAAGACCTTGCCGGCAGCCACGGCCTGAATGTTCGATCCGGGCACGACGATGGTTGAATAATGGGGCGCCTTCGGTTGGCGTGGTGCTGCAGAGACAGCCAAAAGAGTCTGAACGCGCAGCCATCCGCAAGGGGTCCGGCCGCGCGTTCAGGGTATGTCGGTGACGAGGGGCCTAGCCGAGCGGAACTCCGAGAGGGTCGTGGGCGTAAACCCAGGCCGGATCTTCCGGCTCTTTCAGCCAGGTGTTGGCGTTGGAAATGGTCTGCACCTTTGTGGCTCGGTCACGCCGGGTGGCCTCGTACAGCGAAAAGGCCGAGGCGTAATCCGTGGTCCCGGTTTCCTCAAGGCAACGGGTCAGCACGGCTGCATCTTCGATCGCCATGCAGGCGCCCTGCGCCATGTGCGGACGCATCGGGTGGCAGGCATCGCCAAGCAGGCAGAGGCGGCCCTGGCTCCACAGGTTCAGCGGGTCGCGGTTCCAGAACGGCCACTTGGTGATCTCTTCGGTGGCGTCGATCAGCGCGTTCACCACCGGATGCGAGCCGCCAAAGATCGCCTCCATCTCTTCGCGCGAACTGTCGACAAAGCCGGTCTCATGCTCCCAGCCATCCACCGGAACGCCGGTGACGTAGTAATATTCGGAGCCGTCGCCCTTGGTGGCATAGGCCATGATGTGGCGCGACTGTTCCCACCACCACTTGACGCAGGGCTCGAAATCGACGCCCGAGGCGCGCAGCTTGTCCATGTTGACCAGCGCGCGGTGCCCGACCCAGCCCGAGAAGCGGGGTTTTTCGACGCCCAGCAGTTTCTCGCGGATCATCGAGTTGATGCCATCGGCGCCGATCACCAGCTTGGCGGCCACCTGGCGGCCATTGGCAAAGGTCAGCAGCACGTCATTGTCCCGCTCGGCGATGTCGGTCAGGCGGTGATCGAAATGCAGACGGTCCTGCGGCAGGGCCTCGATCTGCTCGGCGTGCAGGTCGCCACGGTGGATGGTGATATAAGGTGCACCGTATTCCGACTTGGCATAGTCGCCCAGTTCGATCCGGGACAGGTATTCGCCGGTCATCCCGTCGCGGGAGAACCAGAAATCCGGATGCGAACCGATGGCGGCCAGACGATCCTCAAGCCCGATGCGGCGGAACACCTTCATCACGTTGGGGCCGATATGGATGCCCGCGCCGAGCCGGGTAAAGACCGGCGCCTGTTCAAAGCAATGCACGGAGAAGCCCGCGTCGTCGAGCAGCGCCATCGCCGCTGCGCCACCCAGCCCCGCGCCGATAACGGCTATGTCCACCTGATCGATCGAGTCCATGTCAGTTCCTCTTTGTCTGCGCGTTCATATTGTTCGTATACTAACGAATAATCAGTGCCCGGTCCAGTTCAACGGCATATGAAGCATGTATCTTTTCCAGGCATCCGGCGCGGTTTGAGTGGAATCGCGCCGGATTTTCCGCCTCTGGTTTTCATTTTTATGCAAACGAAAAAGCAGGCGGGCGGCTCAGGGCCATGGCGGCAGGTCCGGCGCATACCGGGCGCGCAGGTAGGCGCTGAGTGATTCGATCTGCGTCTCGCTCAGTTCGCCGCCAAAGGCGGGCATGTCGCGCAGGTCGATACTCAGCGGGGCTACAAGCCCGTCGCGGATCACGGTGGCCAGCGCCTCTGGCCCGGGGGCGCGAATGGCCATCGACTGGCCCAGCGGTACATGTGCGGCGGTCACGGTGCCGGCAATCGCGGGCTCGTGGCAGGTGGCGCAGGCGCTTTCGAACAGGCGATGGGTCGCGTCGGGCTGGGCGGGCAGCCGGGGGGCGGGGGTCTCCACCGGTTCGCCCTCGGTCAGCGACGCGAGATAGGTGGCCATGGCGCGTATGTCGGCGTCGGGCAGGGGTGCAAGGCTGTCGACCACGTCCGCCATCGGGCCGGAGGCCGCCGCCATCCCCGGTGCAACGCCGGAGCGCAGATAGGAGAACAGGCTCTCTTCGTCCCACCCGCGTTCGCCCGCCGGGCGACCGGCCAGCGCCGGTGCAAACCAGTTCTTGACCATCGCGCCGGACAGCGCGGCGGTGCCGCCCTGTTCGGCCCCAAGCGCGGAACGCGGGCTGTGGCAAGCGCTGCAATGGCCCGCGCCCTCGACCAGGTAACGGCCGCGGTTCCAGGTTTCGGACTGCGCCGGATCGGCGGTCAGCTCGCCGGGGCGGTGATAGAGCATGTTCCAGACCGCGTTGGTCGGCCGAAGATTGGTAGGAAAGACCATCTGTGCCTGCGGCGCCTCGGCCCGGACCGGCGGCAAAGTCTGCAGGTAGCCGTAGAGCGCATACATGTCCTCGCCGCTCATCTTTGCAAAGGATGTGTAGGGGAAGGCCGGATACAGGTTGTGGCCGCCGCGGCTGATCCCCTGCCGCATGGCGCGGTCAAAGGCGGTAAAGCTCCAGTTGCCGAGACCAGTCTCCGGATCGGGCGTGATGTTCGTCGTGTAGATGGTGCCAAAGGGGGTCTCGACCGCGCGCCCGCCCGCATTGGCGCTCCCGCCCTCTGCGGTGTGGCAGGTGGCGCAATTGCCAAGCGCAAAGACCTCGGACCCGCGTTGCAGCAATGCGTCCGAGAAACCGCCCGCGCCGGGCGCCGGGCTGGCGGGGATCGCGCGCGCCATCGGCATGGCCACGGCCCCGGCGGTCAGTGCACCGCCCAGGGCAGCAGCCATCGCCAGGACACGCGGCTTGCGGCGCTTTTTCACCGGGGTCAGGCCGGGCAGGGCAGGGGCGGTGACCTCTTGCGGGGCAATGCCCAGAGCGGCGCGCATCTTCTCCGGCGTAAAGGGTGCCTCGCGCATACGCACACCGGTCGCATCGAAGATCGCGCCGGCAATGGCAGCGGCAGCAGGCACCGCGGCGCTTTCGCCGACGCCCAAGGCGGGTTCCTCCGGGCGTGCGATCAGCAGGGTTTCTATTTGCGGCGTCTCCGGAAAGGTCAGGATCGGATAATTGGCCCAGCTTTGCGGGGTGACGGTGATCTCGTCGAAGCTCACCTCCTCCTTCAGCACCCGGCTCGCAGTCTGATGCACGTTGCCGTGGATCTGCTGGCGTACGCCGTCGGGGTTGATGACGAGCCCCTGATCCTGGCCGACAAAGACGCGGGTCAAGGTGACCTCGCCGCTTTCCATGTCCACGGCAACGTCGCACACCCAGGCCGCGGCGGCCGCGGCGGTTCCCGGGAAAGTGCCGTGCACATAGGTGGCGTAGGCAAAGCCTCTGCCATAGGCCATGCGGCCTTCGCGGCGCATCCGGGGGCGCGTCCGGGTGTCCCAGCCCGCGGCGTCGGCGGTGCGACGGATCAGGTCTGCGGCGCGGGGATCGTCGATATGTGCCAGGCGGAACTCCACCGGGTCCGTCCCGGCCTCATGGGCCATCTCGTCGATGAAGCTTTCATGCGCGAAGGTATTGGGCAGGGCGGACACCCCGCGCATCCAGGCCGCGCGCACGATGGGGGCCATGTCATGCACAGTGATCCGCTTGTTCGGGATGCGGTAGGGCGGCACGGTGGTGCGGTCGCCCATGTCAGAGGGGCGCGGCTCGGGCGAGACGGCGCCGGTGAGCAGAAGCGCGAGGTTCGGCGCGCGGTTCGAGGGATACCAGGTGTCTAGACTGTAGGCGTGCAGCGCCCCGTCCTTGAGCCCACCCGCAATGTCCATCAGTTGAGCGGCGCCTTTCGGCTCCCACAGATGTTCTTGCGCTCGGGTAAGCTGCACCCGCACCGGACGCCCCACCGCTTGCGCCAGCAGAAGTGCATCGCCACAGACGTCATCGGCGCAGTTTCGGCCATAGCAGCCGGCGGCCTGATAGCGGCGGATCTCGATCGCCTCGGCGGGCAGGCCCGTCAGGGTGGCAAGGTCGCCGCGCAGCATATGCGGGTTCTGGCTGCCGGACCAGACGACGGGCCTGCCGTCGTTCCAGTCGGCCACCGCGCAGGACGGACCGATCGAGCCATGCAGGTGATAGGGCCAGACGTAACTACGCGACAAGGTCGTGTCGGCCTCGGCCATGCCCTTGTCGAAATCGCCGCTGCGATCGAGCGCACGGGGTGTGGCGGGCTGGTTGCGGATCGCATGGCGCAGGTCGCGGAGGTCAGGAGCAGCAGGCGGCGTGCGCCACCGGACCGGCAGCGCCTCGGCAATGGCCTGCGCCCGGTCGGCGCGATCCGCGACCACGCCGAGGAAATCGCCCTTCCGGACCACGGCAATGAAGCCAGGCATGTCGCGTACGGCGTCTTCGTTCCAGCCAAGCAGGCTGGTGCCGATGAAGGGTCCGCTGTCGCGCCCTGCATAGGGCGGGCGCAGCACATGCCCGTGCACCATGCCCGCGACATCGACGTCATGGATGAACGTATGCTGGCCGATGACCTTGGCCGGCAAGTCCTGGCGCGGGGTCTTGTGGCCCACGATCGTGTAATCCGCCGGGGATTTCAGCGGTGTGGCAGGATCGAGCCGCAGCATCTCCTCACGCCCCTCCAGGAGCGCCTCGAAGGCGACCGATGTGTCCTTCCAGTGGACCATCCCGTCGCGGAGGGTGACGCCGTCTTCGGGAGCATTGAGCCGGCGGGCGCCCCGGGCGGCCAACTCACCGCGCAGCTGCGCGGCGGCCAGGCGCAGCGGCACAGCGGCGACCTGGATGGTTTCCGATGCGATGGTCGGCCCCTGATCCGGAGTGCGTGCGGTATCGCCAAGGATCACCTGCACCCGGGACAGCGGCAGTTCAGCCTCTTCTGCCACGATCTGCGCCAGCGCGGTCTGGATGCCGGTGCCCAGATCCACATGGCCGTTGAAGGCCGTGAGCACCCCGGTGCTGTCAAAGGTGACAAATATCTCGCGGCCTTTGTCGGTGTCGCGATGAACGGACAGGCTGCCAAAGGGATGGTCGGTCATGCGGTGGTGGCCTTAGCTGAAGCGGCTTGACGGTCCGGGCTGGCGGCGAGACGTTCGGCGGCGCGCTGCACCGAGGCGACGATTTCGGTATGGGTGCCACAGCGACAGAGGTTATGGGCGAGGGCGGCGCGGATGCGGGCCTCGCTCGGGCTGGGATCCTGCCGCAAAAGTGCCACGGCGCTCATGATCATGCCGTTGAGGCAATAGCCGCACTGCGCGCCTTCCTCGGCGATGAAGCCGGACTGCACGGGATGCAGTGCGCCGGTGTCCGGGTCCGCCAGCCCCTCGAGCGTGGTCACCGCGCGGCCGGCAAGTTTGCCCACCCTGAGCACACATGCGCGCGCCGGGGCGCCGTCTATCAGAACGGTGCAGGCGCCGCATTGGGCCATGCCGCAGCCGTATTTCGGCCCCTTCAGGCCGAGCTCGGCGCGCAAGACGTCCAGAAGTGTCCTGTGCGGGTCGAGTTCGAGGTTATGGGCCTTGCCATTGACCGCCAGATGCAGTGCACGTGTTGCGCCAGACATGATGCAGAGCTCCCTTGCTGGCGATCAGGAATCAAGAGGCATTCCTGAACGCCAAATGTATCTTTGCATGCACACGAACAAATTTTCACGTCCGGTGCAACGGTGTTCCGAAGGGCTTTTGTCTGTCGAGTCCTGTGCGCTGCCGGATTGCCCAAAATGTACGCACACATACAAGTTCTGGAGGGCGAAATGCATACCGGCGCCGGACGCTGGCCGGCTGCTGACTTGCCTCCACTGGCGAGCCATGTAAACGGTGAGAGCAAAGAGCTACAGCGGAAAGAGCAGGTCATGGCGCCCCGCCCCCCCGAACACACAGCGGAACAGGACAAGGCCGCCGACCCACAGTACGTGCTGGACGAGCAGGTCGGCTTTCTGTTGCGCAAGGCTTACCAGCGACACCAGACCATCTTTTCCGAGCGGATGATCGGGGGGCTGACAGCAACGCAGTTCTCAATGCTGTTTCGGCTCTACCAGACGCCCGGGCCGATCTCCCAGAACGCTTTGGGGCGGCTGGTGGCGATGGATGCGGCCACCACCAAGGGGGTGGTGTCGCGGCTTCAGATGCAGGAACTGATCACCGCCGAGCGCGACACCGAGGACAAGCGGCGCTACATGCTGCGCTCGACCGCCAAGGGCCGGGCCCTGATCCAGGAGGCGCTGCCGGTGGTCATCGGCATCACCGAGGCAACGCTGGCACCGCTGACCAAACGCGAGAGCGAGACCTTCCTGCGTTTGCTCGCCAAGCTCTGCTGAGTCCCGGGTGAGCGCGGCCAAACCCGCCCGACGCAAGCCGGGACGCCCGAAGGACACCGACAGCGCAGACCTGCGCGACCGCATCCTGGACGCGGCAGAGCTGGAATTCGCCGCGCACGGATATAATGGTGCGCGGTTGCGGCAGATTGCGGCCCGCGCCGGTGTGAACCCGGCGCTGATCGCCTACTACAACGGCTCCAAGGCGGCGTTGTTCGAAGAGGTGATCCGCCGCAAGGGGGCCCTGATCGCAGCGGCGCGCCAGGCCAATCTTGATGCGCTTCTGGCCCGTACGTCTGCGCCGCGCGTGCGCGAGATCGTGCGCGCCTACCTGGAACCGCAATGGGACATGAAGGCCAGCGGTCCGGGCGGAGCGGCATTCGTGCGGATTCAGGCGCGGCTGCATGCAGAGCCGGAAGCCCGCGCGCTCAACCTGCGGCGCGAGATCTACGACCCAACGGCCAAGCGGTACATCACTGTTCTGGCCGAGGCGCTGCCGCATCTGACCGTCGAGGAAGTGAGCCTGAGGATGGCCTTCCTGGTGGGGACGTACCTGTTCATGCTGAACGACCTTGGACGAGTCGGCGATCTCAGTGACGGGCGCGTGCCAGCGATGGAAAAAGAGGACCTGCTCGACCACTTGCAACGCTTTCTGGCCGCTGGACTGCGCGCCGATTGATCTCAAGCCTTTAAAATTAAACGAGTTTACAAAAAGTATATAATTTAAACTTGTTTCGGTACGAACAAAAAATTAAACATATGAGTAATTCGTATACAAACAGGTGCAGGACATGAAATCCTATCGGATCGGCCAGATCGTCCCCAGTTCCAACATCACGATGGAAACCGAGATCCCGGCGCTTCTGCGTGCCCGCGAAGCCATCGCGCCCGAGCGGTTCACCTTCCATTCGTCGCGGATGCGGATGAAGCACGTGACGAAGGAAGAGCTGGCGAAGATGGACGGCGACAGCGACCGCTGCGCGCTGGAGCTGTCGGATGCGCAGGTCGACGTGATGGGGTATGCTTGTCTCGTGGCGATCATGTCGATGGGCCACGGCTATCACCGGGTTTCGCAAGAACGCCTGCAGGGCGTGACCAAGGCCAACGAGGCCGAGGCGCCGGTGGTGACCTCTGCCGGGGCGCTGGTCGAGGGGATCAAGGCGATCGGCGCCAGGAAGGTCGCCGTTGTCGCCCCTTACATGAAGCCGCTGACCGAGATGGTCGTGGACTATATCCGCAACGAAGGCATCGAGGTGGTGACCTGGCGCGCGCTGGAGATTTCCAACAACCTAGCCGTGGCTGCCCATGACCCGATGAACCTGCCCGGAATCGTCGGCGAGATGGACACCAGCGGTGTCGATGCGGTGGTGCTGTCGGCCTGCGTCCAGATGCCGTCGCTGCCGGCGGTGTCGACCGTCGAGGCGCAGGTGGGCAAGCCGGTGCTGACCGCCGCGATTGCCACCACCTGGTCGATGCTCAAGGCGCTCGATCTGGACACCCGCGTTCCCGGTGGCGGCACGCTGCTGTCCGGCGCATACTGAGGGAGAAGACACATGGCATTCGGATACAACACCCACGCCAACGGCATCCGCCAGCACCTGATCCGCCATGAAGGCCCCGAAAGTGCGCCTGAACTGCTGCTGATCCCGGGCATCACCTCACCCGCGATCACCTGGGGCTTTGTCGCTGAACGCCTGGCCGAGCGGTTCGACGTACATGTGCTTGACGTCCGGGGCCGGGGCCTGTCCGAGACCGGCGATCTGGATTACACGCTGGATGCCATGGCCGATGACGCCATCGCCCTGGCGCACCAGATGAACAACCCCATCATCATGGGCCATTCCATGGGCGCGCGCACCGCGATCCGCGCCAACGCCCGCGACCCAGAGGCGTTTGCCGGCTTCCTGCTGGTCGATCCGCCGATGAGCGGGCCGATGCGCCGGGCCTATCCGTCGAAATGGCCCTGGTACGGTGACAGCATTGTCATGGCCGCCAAGGGCTGTTCCATCGAGGACATGCGCGCCTATTGCCCGACCTGGACCGATGAGCAACTGGCGCTGCGTGCCGAATGGCTGCACACCTGCCATTGGGGCGCCATCCGCATCGCCTTTGACGGGTTCCACACTGACGACATTCACCAGGACATCCCCAAGATCGCCAAGCCCGCCCGGCTGGTGATCGCCGGGGGCGCCACCGTGGTGGATGCCGACGACCAGGCCGAGGTCGCCAAACTCAATCCCGGGATAGAACAGCGCATCGTGCCGGATGCCGGGCACATGATCCCTTGGGACAATCTCGACGGCTTCCTCGACGCCGTGCTCGACTTCACCGCGTAAGACAACCGGAATTCAGGGAGAGACATGATGGACCAACAAAGCTTTACCGAGATCTGCCTGCACCAGCTGAAGATGTCCGGCGTCAAGTCCGACGAGCGGCTGATCGTTCTGACCCAAGGCAGCGAGCGGCTGGACTATGCCGATGCCTTCATGGCGGCGGGCCGGATCCTCGGTGCGAACATGTATCACATGCGCCTGCCCGCGCCGCCGGTTGTCGGCGCCTGGGCGGTGGGTCAGACCGGTCTGGCCGTGATGCCCGAAGCGGTCGAGGCGCTGAAGAACTGCGACATGCTGATCGACTGCATCTTCCTGCTGTTCTCGCCGGAGCAATTCGCCATCCAGGCCGCCGGCACCCGCATCCTGACCGCGGTGGAGCCGCCGGAGCTGCTGGCCCGCATGCTGCCCTCGCAGGAACTGCGCGAGAAGGTGGAGATCGGGGCTGAGTATCTGTCCAAAGCCAAGGTGATGCGGATCACCTCGCCGCATGGCACCGACGTGACCTACAAGCTCAACACCTACGAGACTGTGGCTGAGTACGCCTGCACCGACACGCCGGGTCGCTGGGATCACTGGCCCTCGGGCTTTGTCTTCGCAGGCGGGGACGATGACGGGGTGGACGGCCAGATCGTCGTGGCACCCGGCGACATTCTCTTGCCGCAGAACATGTATGTGCGCGAACCGATCACCTACACGATCAAAAAGGGCTGGGTCACCGATATCCGCGGCGGCCTCGATGCGGAGCTGGTCAAATCCTACATGGATGCCTTCAACGATCCGCGCGGCATGGGGATGAGCCATGTGGGCTGGGGCATGAACCCCGATGCCAAATGGCATGGTATGACCCCGGGCGAATTCCCGGGCGGAATGGGCATGGAGCCGCGCAGCTTCTACGGCAATGTGATGTTCTCCACCGGGCCGAACAACGAGCTTGGCGGACCGAATGACACCCCCTGCCATCTCGACATCCCGATGCGCGGCTGTTCTCTGTTCCTCGACGACGAGCCGATCGTGATCGATGGCGATCTGGTGGTCAAAGAGATGCAGATGGAGCGCGGCTGAGGCCGCGCAGGAGGACCAGGGATGTCTCAGGAACAGGTCTATTCCGACGCCGGTTTCGGCCAGCCGGTGCCGCGCGGCACACGCCCGGCGATTGTGGTGGTGGATTTCTCTTACGGGTTCACCGACAGGCAATACCCCACCGCATCTGACGCAAGCGCCCAGATGGCCAAGACGCGCCGGATTTGCGATATCGCCCGCGCCAAGGGCTTCCCGGTGATCTTCTCGACCATCGCCTTTCACCCCGGCGAACTGGACACCCTGCCTTGGCTCCGGAAAGCCGCCGGCATGCGCGCTCTTGTCGAAGGTTCGCGGCTTGTCGAAATCGACGCCGCTACCGGTATCCAGCCAAACGACCCCATCGTCGTCAAGAAGGGCGCATCGTCCTTTTTCGGCTCTACCCTTGCGGCTCTGCTGACCGGCGCCAAGACCGATACGCTGATCGTCTGCGGCGCAACCACCTCGGGCTGCGTGCGGGCAACTGTGGTCGATGCGGTGCAATCGGGTTTCAACGTGCTGGTGCCGCGCGATTGCTGCGCCGACCGCGCCGCCGCCCCGCACGAGGCAAACCTCTATGACATGAACCAGAAATACGCCGATGTCACCGACGCGGCGGATATCGCGGCCTGGCTCGACAGCCTCGCCTGAGAGGCACGTGCCTGCGCGGTCTTCAGGCCGCCTGGCACCCCTTGACGGCAGCCAATAAGCGGTGCGGCAAAGCACCCGACTGCAAACACCTCAACACACCAACGGGAGCACCCACAATGCTACGTACAGTATCCCTATGCCTGGTGGGGCTGGTCATCCTGGCCTGCTACGCCGTGCCCTACGGTCTGCTTGGCGACACGCCAAGCTGGACTGGCGCTTTTCTGTTCTGGACCCTCGCCGGCGTCGCCATCATCGTGCTGAACGCGCTGGCGACCGCCTCTTTCTCGGAGGATGAGCAATGAGCCAGTCGTTCATTTGGTACGGGATCGGCGCCTATGTCGTGATCTCGGTCATCGTCGCGTTGCTGTCGCGCGCGGGCAAATCAACCACCATGTCGGATTACTTTCTGGGCGGGCGCAGCATGGGCGGCGTTGTCTCGGCGCTGAGCTATTCCGCAACCACCTATTCCGCCTTCATGATGGTCGGCCTCGCGGGCCTGACCTACAAGGGCGGCGTCGGCGCACTGGGCTTTGAGATCGTCTATTTCGCGGGCGTCTCGCTGGTGGCGATCTTCGGCCCGCGCTTCTGGGCGGCAGGCAAGAAATACGGCTTTGTCACCCCGTCGGAAATGCTGGGCGCACGTTATGGCAGCCGCTGGGTCGCCATTGCGGCGGCTGTGGTGAGCTGCGTCTTCCTGATCCCCTATTCGGCGGTGCAGCTGTCGGGCATCGGCTACCTCGTCTCGGGCATGACCGAAGGCGGCATTTCCTTCGGGACCGGTCTCCTGATTGCCACCGTACTGGCGATCTTCTTTTCCTACGTGGCAGGCATCCGCTCGGTCATGTGGACCGACAGCCTGCAAGCGCTGGTGATGATCGTCGCATCGGCGCTGGTCGCCATCCTGGTGGTCAGCGAGCTTGGCGGGTTCAACGCCATGTTTGCCACCGTGGCCGAGCGCAAGCCCGAGATGCTGACCGTGCCGGGGCCGGGCCTGTTCAGCCTGCAGACGTTTATCGGTCTGACGATCCCTTGGTTCTTCTTCTCGATCTCGAACCCGCAGGTCAGCCAGCGTCTGTTCATGCCGGAATCCCTGGGCGCGCTGCGCCGGATGCTGCTGATCTTCCTGTGCTTCGGCCTGATCTACACGCTGGTATCGGTGATCTGGGGCTTCTCGGCATTCGTCGCCTTCCCGGATCTGGCCAGCCCGGATCTTGCGACCTCGGTCCTGCTGGCGTCTGATTTCGTGCCGCCGGTGCTGGGTGTCATCGTGATGGTGGGCATCCTCGCCGCCGCGGTGTCGACCATCGACTCCATCCTGTTGACCCTGTCGTCCATGGTGGCGCGGGACGTCTATGGCAATGTCGGCGGCGATCAGTCCGATCACCGTCAGCTGTGGGTCGGCAAGCTGGTTATCCCGGTGATCTCGCTTCTGGCGTTGGGGTTCGCCGCGCTGGAGCTGAGCCTGATCTCGATCCTGTCGGTAGCGGCCTCCGCTGGCCTCGTGGTCACCGTACCCGCCATCGTCGGCGCGTTCTTCTGGAAGCGCGGCACGGCTGCGGGTGCGCTGGCCTCCATCGCGGGGGGCGGTCTTTTCGTGATCGCGATGTATCTGACCGGCAACAAGCTCTTTGGCTATAACGCGGGCATTCTCGGTCTGCCGGTTTCCACACTGTTGTTCGTCGGCGTCAGCCTTGTGACCCGTGTCAGCAACGAGGTGACCGAGGGTTTCGTCGCTCAAAGTGCATCCGAACCTGTCAGAGCCGCCGTCAACGCGGGCTGAGGCCTGATCTGACACTAGGACCGGCTCCGCCCTTTTCGGCGGGGCCGGTCCTCAAGTCGCGCCGATTGCCGCATCTTTATGACGGCTTCGATGGGGTAGTGGAACGCGCCTGCGGGTGGCCAAGGCGGGCGGTTTGAATTTGGTCTGACTAACTTTCTGCGGCGTCATCGTCCCAGAGGGCAGCTTGCCACCTCGCCGGGAATATCTGACCGGGGCGCGGGCCGCGGGCAAACGGCTGCCTGCGTTCACCGCCACCCGTCCATTGGTGTCGGCGTGGGCCCCCCGGATCGCCCGGTCGCATCAATCTGGCCCCGACGGGCCTTGCGGCTGCGTCTGGCCCAGTTTGCGGGCCGAAGAGTTTGCCATTGTCCGGATGCACTGAGCCATCCACTGCAGTTCCTTTGTCCGCCTCCGGTTGGCCGCATGCACGAGGCTCAGGCGGACGGTGGCCCTTGGCACCATGGGCAGGGCGCAAAGACCGCGATGCCGGCCCTCTCCCAGCCCCATCGCATCCAGGATGGCGACACCGAGGTTTTGCGCGACGAAACTGATTGCCGTATTGGACTGCGAGATTTCAAAGGCGATCCTGGGCTCTATCCTGCAACTGCGCATTACGCGCCGGAACGCTGCTCCGACCGGCTGTGTCGTGCCGAGCGCGATCAAGGGCAAACCTTCGAGATCCGCAGCCGTAACGACGTCGCGCCCGGCAAGCGGATGGTCCGGATGCACAAGGCAGCCGATCTCCTCCTGGCTGATGGTCTCCGGACTTAGCCTGCCGTCGAAACTGGCTTCGTAGACGACACCGAGATCGGCCTGATCCTTGATCAACAGGTCGTTGACCTCGACCGTGGTTCTGGTCCGCAGCAGGACGTTCGCATCGGGAAACCGGCTTCTGAAGGCCGCAACCGCTCCGGGCATGATGTTCGAAGCTATGGCAGGATTCGTTACGATCTCGATCTGTCGGCTACGACGGTCCTTCATCATATCGGCCTGTCGTTTGACGGCGGAAACCTGGCGCAGCACCTGAGCCAGGTCGGGGAAAAGCTCATAGGCGTCCGGCGTCGGCACGAGTTTCTTCTTCTCGCGGCGGAACAGTTCGACGCCGAGGCGCTCCTCGAATGTGCGCAGCATCTTCGACGCGGCCGGCTGCGATATGTTCAGGGCATCGGCTGCAGCCGTCAGGGTGCCAAGTTCGATCGTGGCAACGAAAAGTTCGAATTCCCGCAGGCTTATCTGCATCGTAGGGACCTCTGCCAAACATGTCATAAAGGTTATGAACATGTATGAACATGCGATTGGACTTATCAAGTCGGGCTTTGCTACCCGTGTGGCAGGGATGGGAGAACCTGCACTATGAAGATCGACCGAATTGACGCCTATCTGCTTGGCTTCAGCCCGGAACCCGCGCTCGGCAATGCGCAGACCTTCATTCGCCGTCGTGATTTCATGCTGGTTTCTGTCGCGACTGATTGCGGCAAGACCGGATGGGGCGAGGTCTTCAATGCGCCTTTTGGCGCGGCGGCCTTTATCCGGGCAAAACTCGCGCCGATCCTCCTCGGGCAGCCGGTGGTGGACCGCATTCCGCTCTTCGAGAAGATGCGCGCCGTTCTGGCCTATGACCGTCGCGGCACGTCGCGCATGGCGCTGTCGGGGCTGGATATGGCGATCCACGACGCCGCCGGACAGGTCTTGGGGCTCTCGGTGGCGCAGCTTCTGGGCGGACCGCTCAGGCATCGAGTGTTTGCCTATGCGTCAGGTCCGTTCATCAGCGAGAGCGACGGCTATGACCTTTATGCGGATCAAGTCGAGGACTACCTCAAGGGTGGTTTCAGGGCCGTCAAACCAAGGGCCGGGATGGACCCGGTCAAGGATGGCAAGATGGCCATGGCGCTGCGAAAGCAGGTCGGCGATGACATCGGCCTGATGGTCGACATCAATCAGGGCTATACGCTCGCCGGGGCAATCGAGTCTCTGCGGCGGATGGAAGAAGCGGGCCTGATGTGGGCCGAGGAGCCTCTGCAGCCTGAAGACCTGAGCGGATACAGGGCTTTGGCAGGAAGGTGCCGTACGGCTCTTGCAGGAGGCGAGGCGCTTGGCACACCTGCAGCCTTTCGCGACTATCTGGAAGCCGGAACGTTTGCCGTCCTGCAGCCCGATCCGACGGTCTGTGGAGGCTTTTCCGGTTACCGTCAGATATCGGCGTTGGGGATGGCGTACGACACGCCCACGATCCCGCACAGCTTCGGGACAATCGTCAATGCGACCGCCTCGTTGCACCTTGCAGCGCTGGAGCCTGTCCGGCGCGGGGGCGGGCCTGCGCCTTACCCTTACGTCGAATACGACATGACGCCCAACCCCCTTCTGGCGCTGCGTCCGATGCCACTGGACAGCAATGGTTCCATAGCGCTCTCCGATGCGCCCGGGCTGGGGTTGGACCTGAAGCCCCAAGAACTCGAGCCCTGGCTCACCGAAAGCTGGTCGATCGCCGCAGAATAGGGACGACCTGATCCTGCCCGAAAGGGCGCATGGCAAGCAGTGGAGGAATTGCCTGATGACCGGATACAAGTTTCTTTTGATGGCCGGTGCGCTGAGCGCGCTGGCGACCCCGTCGATCGCCGAAAAGCTGACGCTCGGCCACCAGTTCGCGCCGGATTCCCTGCCGGGCCAGAGCGCCCAGCATTTCGCGGACCTGGTTTCCGAAAAGACCGGCGGCGATACCACGCTGACCGTGATTCCCGGTGGCGCCCTTGGCGACGAACGTGCAAACCTGCAGCAGCTGTCCAACGGCTCGCTCGACATGGCGTTGACCGGCACCATCGTGCTCGACTTCATGGCGCAGCCCTATGTGCTGGCCTCCATGCCGTTCGTCTATGACGATGCCTCGCATGTGCTGGCAGTTTTCTCCGGTGAAATCGGCCAAGAACTGGGCAGCTACCTCGCCGACAACCACCGCGTGAAATCGCTGGGTTGGCAATATGTCGGCGACCGCCAGCTGACGGCGAACGAACCGATTTCCGGCGTTGCGGATCTGGACGGCCTGCGGCTGCGTCTGCCGAGCGGAGAGATTTCCGCGAAGACCTGGCAGGCGCGCGGGCGCCGCGATCGACTTCCGAAGGCGTCAGAACCGCCGGGTGATGCCCACCAACGCGCGGCGGTTTTCGTAGCTGAAGATGTCGTTGTTCGAGTCTTGCCGCTCTGCCCCGAGTTCGAGCACCGGCGCAAAGCCCGCGACCGCCCAGTCGCGGTGCGTGAGCTTCAGTGAAAGGCTCTGGCGCCGGTCCTCGCGCACAATTCCGAGCAGGCTGTCGGGACCCTCGCGCTCATGCCGGCCAAGCGCCAACGTCAGCTCGGCGAGCAGCCCCCCTTCGAAGGCGTAGCGCGCGCCAAGCGTCACCGCTCCACCTTGCCCGGCTTCGGTTGCGAGCTCGCTTTCGGTCCGCTCCAGTTGCAAACCGAAGCTGAGTTGGAGGCGGGGCGTGACCGTGTGGCTGAGCGATGCGGCTCCGACGGATCGGGTGGCAGGCTCGGTGCCGGGGCCTTCATAGTCGGTGCGTTCGCGGATCAGCGTCAGGTTCAGCGTGCTCCGCGCCTTGGCGTCGATGGACCGGCCCCAGGTCAGATAGACGCCGCGCGTGTTGGCGTAGGCCTCTCCGTCGATCCAGCGCTTTCCAAGGGTGAGCCCGGCGCCCAGCCTGCGGTTGCGGTCGCCGAAGTGCAACAGCCCCAGTTCCGCCCGTGCCTGAATGTCGTCGGGCGCGCCCTCTTCGTAAAGCCGCGCATCGACGGCCGCTCCCAGCCGAAGCCTCAGATCCGGTCCCAGCCGGGGCAGGGCGGCAAGCCCAAGCCCAAGCTCGATGCCCCGGGCCGGCTGCGCGCGTGAGCCATCCTTGAGCTTGAAGGGCCGGTCGCCGATCATGATGGTGTCAACCGCGGTCCGTTTCGCAGGGTTGCTTTCGGGCACGATTGCGAAGCGGAAATTGCCCTCCCAGACCCGGGCGCGGTCGATCTCGTCGATGCGCCGCGTCACCTCGGCGGCAAGCGACGGCGGCAGCGCGGCTCCGCGCGCCAGGGAATAGTGGTAGCGCGCGCGTTCTGCCTGACCCGCAGCCTCGAGCGCGTTGGCGAGTTCCAGACGGTAGTTGACGGCATCGGGCGCAAGAGAGACCAGCCGGTCGAGCCAAGGCTGCGCCGCGCGCGGTCGACCCTGCCGAATATGCGCCATGGAGAGTGCCCAGAGACGGCGCAGCTCGGCTTCGCGCACCGCTTGGGGCCCCATTCCCTGCAGGGCGGAAATAGCTGTGGCATAGTCTCCGGCATTTACCTGCGCCTCGGCGCGGGCAATCGCGTCAGGCTGCTGCGCCGGCGCTTGCGACACAAGCGCCAGTGCAAGGAAAAGGCCCGCGAGCAGGCGCCGCACGCCCAATGCCGCGAGCCTTGTCATCACTTCTGTTCGATGTAGTAGGTGCCTGCGATGGCGCCGTCGAACACCGCCGGATTGGACGAACCCGGCAGGTTGTAACCGCCGACCACTGGCCCAAGCGCGGCCTCACCGGCATTGCCGAAGAACGACCCGCCCAGCGTGATAAGCGTGTCGGCCGTGGTGCCGCCCTGGCTCAGGTCGCCGGTGAGGGTGACGCTCAGCGCCCCGGTCTGTGTCTCGGGGACGGTGATCCCGCCCACATTCATCGCGGGATTGACCACCCGACTGATGGACCCGCCGAAGCTGTCGTTCACGGTCAGAGTGCCGTCGATGGTGCCCGTTTCGCCGGTCGCCAGCGTGCCGGTGAAATTCGACGCCGTCCCGGTGAACGGGTTGGTGGTCTGTCCGTCATTCCAGGCCACATCGAGGTTCAGATCGCCCTCGACCTGGCCGATCGTGCTGGAAGGGTCGGTCACGTCCACCTTCAGCCGTCCGGCATAGGATGCGTTGATCGCGGTCGGCATGTTCGACGTCGGAGCCTTGGCGGTGACGCGATCGAACTCGGCGTCGAAACCTGAGCCACCGGCTCCGCCACCGCCGCCGCCGCCACCGGCTCCGCCACCACCACCGCTGCCGCCATGCAGGCAGCCGGACAGCGACGTTCCAAGCACCAGCGCCAAGCCGAGCCGCCCAAGAATTGCAATGCGCATCCCTCTTATCCTTAATAAATTGATAATAAATCCTTTTGGCGTCCGGGAATTGCGCTGTCTCTCCCCTGTTCAGGGGTATTCAAGCAAAAAAACAGGCACTAAGCTTTCGGAATGCTTGGTTTTTGATGTTTCTCGTGACATGGCACCCACCGCATGAAGCAAACCTATTCTCCGACTCTGCTCGCGGCGTCGGCACTGGCACTTGGTCTTGCGGTCGCTTTCCTGGTGCTCTGGGTCGCGCTCAGTCAGCCTTGGCTCGGGGTGCGGCTCGTCGCGGGGCCGGATGACAGCGCCACAGTCCATTCGGTCCATCCTGACGGTCCCGCCGAAGGGAGCGTCCCCCAGGGCGCGACGCTGCTTTCGGTTGCGGCTCCCGGCTTCCCGGCCCTGCCGGTCGATGCGCGAGACCTGACCGAAGAGCCTGACGCCCTGCCAGACCCGGCGGCGATGCGCGCCTTCTTTGCCAAGCAGACCGAGCTGCACGCCCGTATGGCCGCCCCCATCACGCACCTTCTGATACGGCCCCAAGGCGCGACCGACCCGGTCACGCAAGAGATCCGACCGGCTTCCACCCGGCCTCTTGGCGACCTGCCGGGTGTCTTTTGGGTTCAGCTTGGCGTCGGGCTTGCAGGGGTCGTTCTGGGCGGCTGGGTCATGGCCTTGCGGCGCGAAGACCGGGCGGTGCAGTTCTTCGGGCTCGCGGGTCTCGGCCTGATGATCTCTGCCGACGCGGCCGCGCTCTACAGCACCCGGGAGCTTGCGCTCAGCGCCGAGGTCTTCACGATCGCCTCGCGGCTGAACTACCTCGGGACGCTGGTCTTCGGGATCGGCATGATCAACCTCTTCCTGATCTATCCGAGCCGCCTTGCCGGGCGGGCGGTACTCTGGCTCGTCGCGGCACTTTTCGCGACCTGCATCCTGACCGTCTTCGTCGACTGGCCGGACGCGCTGCTGGACCGACAGGCGCCCGTCGCACTCGCCATGCTGATCCTGCTGGCCGCGGTTCTGGCGCAGGCGGTGATGAACCGGCGCAACCCCACGGCGCGGGCCATGCTCGGATGGTTCGGCCTTTCCGTGCTTGTGGGAGCCGGCGGTTTCGGCCTGACCGTCACCCTTCCGCTGCTGATGGGCGCGACGCCGAGCCTTTCGCAGGGCTACGCCTTTCTCTTCTTCCTCGTGATCTTCGTCGGCCTCGCCATGGGAATCGCGCGCTATCGGCTGTTCGAGTTGTCGGACTGGTCCTTCCGCATCCTGTTCTACATGGGCGGAGTCCTTCTGCTGCTGGTGCTCGACGCAGCGCTGATCCTCGGGCTTGCGCTCGACAGGGCGCCCGCGCTCGGCCTCGCGCTCGCCGTGGTAGGCCTTGTCTATCTGCCGCTTCGCGACGTGCTGGCCCGCCACCTGCGCAACGACCGCGGACTGGCCCGCGAAGAGCTTTTCGCGCTGGTGGGCGACGTGGCGCTGGCCACCCGGGCGGAAGATCGCGATGCCGCGCTGCATGCCCTGTTGCAGCGCCTCTTCGATCCGCTCCGCATCGAGCAAGGCCTCACGGCCTTCGATGTGGCGGGCCTGCGCGACGGGGGCGAAACGCTCGAGATCCCTTTGCCGCACGGGCTCCCGGGCATCCGCCTGCACTGGGCGCGGCAGGGGCGCGCCCTGTTCAACCGGCGCGACGAACAGCTGGCGCGCAGTGTGGTCGAAATGCTCGACCGGTCCATCGCACGGCAGCGCGCCCATGACGCAGCCGTCGAAACCGAACGCCGCCGTATCAACCGCGACATGCATGACAACATCGGGGTCCAATTGCTGGGTGCGCTGCACTCGTCGGACGCCGAGCGGAAGGACATGCTGATCCGCCAGACCCTCTCGGACTTGCGGCAGATCGTGTCGAACCCGGCGGAGGACGGAGCGGTTCTGGCGCAGCTTCTGGCGGACCTCCGGCGGGAGATCGGTGACCATCTCGAAGCGGCAGGGATCGGGATGGGGTGGCAGGACAGCGGGTTGAGCGCCGGGGATGCGCCGCAGATCACGCTCATGGCGCTTCAGGCGCAAACGGTCCGCGCGCTGTTGCGAGAGACCGTCAGCAATGCCTTGCGTCATTCCGAAGCCCGCAATGTGCATCTCCGGTTCCTCCCCCTGCCGGGTGAACGACTCAGCCTGATCGTCGAGGACGATGGCACCGGCACAAAGGGCGACTGGCTGCGTCAGGGAAGCGGGCTTTCAAACCTGCGCTTTCGCGTGGAGGCCTGTGGCGGCACGCTCGTGATCGAGCCCGCACAGGGCGGCACGCGGGTGCGCGCCACCCTGCCGCTGGCCGGGGTGCGCGCGCCTGACACTGCCGGTCTGGAAAGGGCGGCGGGCTGATGCGGATCCTTGTCGTCGAAGATATAGCCGAGACTCGCCGCTGGCTCTGTACCATCGTCGAGGAGGTTTTCGCAGGCGCGCAGGTATCGCAGGCCGAGACGCTGCGGCAGGCGCGCGGGCTGCTGGAACAGCCGCAGGATCTGGCGCTTATCGACCTGGGTCTGCCGGACGGGTCAGGCCTCGACCTGCTGAGGCAGATCAGGGACATCCGCGCCGCCACGATCTGCGTCGTCACCACCGTGCTCGGTGATGATGCCAGCGTCGTGGGCGCCCTCTCTGCCGGGGCGCAGGGCTACCTCCTCAAGGAGAACCCGGCCTCGCTGCTGGCTCATCAGTTGCGCCAGATCCATCTGGGCCTGCCCGCGCTTTCGCCTTCCATCGCGCGGCGGATCATGGAGCATTTCAGTCTGACTGGCCCGAGTGCACCGCCCACCCACGGGCTCACCGATCGCGAGACAGAGGTCCTTGCGCTTATCTCGCGCGGACTGCGCAACAGTGAGGTGGCGCGCGAGCTCGGTCTCGCGGAGACAACGGTGGCAAGCTACATCAAGGCGATCTACGGCAAGCTCGGCATTTCGTCTCGCGCCGAGGCGTCATGGCATGCAACGCGGCTTGGGCTAAACCGCGACGGCATCGGACCCCGGCGCGGCTAGGCGTGACAAGTTCCGTACAGACCTTGGGCACCGCTCCTCGAAGAAACCCTTTTCGGCGTCCTGCCAAGCATCGGTACGCAGGGCAGGGTCGCGGGTCGTCGTTATCGTCGGCGCGGCGGCTTTGATGTTCTGACCGTCACCCGACGGCATCTGGGTGCCAAGGTGGGTTTGCGATGATCCGCAAAGGAGGACGGTCATGTCGGAGATTATCACGGACGAGCTCGGTCTGGCGAAGAATGTGTTTGAGGAGCACGGCGCGGATGGCGCAGGCCGGGCAGTTCTGCGAAATAAGCTGCGGCGAGTGAGCTGACCCCGGCGAGTGGTTCAGCCCGACGATTCTGTCGACAAGTTTTCCTGAAAACGGAAAGGCCTGGCCGCAGGACAGACGTATGCTGCGAGCCCGGCCAAGATCTGTAAAGCCGTTTCCCCGTTGGCCGTGATCTGCCGCTTGCGGATCATGCGTGATGTCTCGATCCCGGCGTTGGTGGCGTCTGCAATGCCGCCCTGACCGTGGCCTGCATCCTCCAGAATGCCGAACAGATCCAGAGCCCGGGCGGCTATCTCCGCGGTTTCTCCATGCGCGGGGCGGAAGGGGCGTTTTCGACCGGGCCGATGGTGGTGGCGCTGCTCAATTGCGGCGGACGGCGGGCGCCGTGAGGTTGACAGGTGTCAACTGCCACCGGTCACTCCGCGGCAGCGGGGCGCAGCGCCTCGAGCCCGGCGTCCAGCCCTTCCATCGAGAAGCGGAAAACGAACGGCTCCATCCCCAGCCGGGGGCGGAAGCTGCCCAGCACGGTGCCCGTCTCCAGCGCGACGGTGTCGATCTCTTCGCCGTCGACCTGGCGCATGGCCTCGCAGACGTCGCCAAAGCAGGACTGCCAGACGAAGGGGATCGCCTCGTCGGAGTCCTCGGCCCTGATCGCAAAGCCGGAGGGCAGGTAGGCGCCCATGGGCACGCGCGCCGCGATGAAGCGCTGGCTCCCGTCCGACGACCAGAAGGCCATCATCTGCGCGATGAAGGCATTGTCGGTGTCACGGCTCAGGATCTGGGTCAGAATGCAGGTGGTTCGGTTCTTGCCGAGCGCCTCGCAGGACACCGTCCACGCGCCGAATTTCTGGCCGTTGGCGACATCCTCCTGCGCGCTAACGGGCGCGGAGAGCGACGGACAGGCAAAGGCGGCGATACAGGCGAGTGTGCGCAAGGACATGGATAAGAACCCCTTTCAATCTAACGCCGGCCAGAACGGCCGGCGCAGGCAGGTTGACCGGGTTGGTTGACAGCTGTCAACCGCCGCCCGGACCGGTCACATGGCGATCTTGACCATGGGGTTGCCGGTCGACATCTGCCCGCCGTGGGAACAGAGGTCGGTGATCCGCATCACCGGCAGGTTGTTGATCCGCACCATCATCGAGCCCTTGACCATCGGGTCGGGCGTCGGCACCGGCGGTGCGCCGGGCGGGATGATGAGGTTCATGCAGATCGTCTGGCCGGTGACGACGGCCACCGGGCGCCCCATCACGCGGACGTGGAACTGGCCCGGCTGGACGACCGGCCCGCCGAGGTGCTTGATCGCCGGGCTGACCGGGCTGGCCGGAATGGTGATGTTGCAGGTGTGCATGTCGCCGAGGCAGCAAATCGGTTGTCCCATTCTGAAATCCTTTCTTTCAATAGCCTCTTCGTAATTCCCGGGGCCCGGCCCTTATGCAGGTCCGGAATACGACCTGGACGCGGACCCGTTGTGCGGCGTCCCGTGAAAGGCCGCCGCGTCTTGGTATCTATTGTATCTGAAACCGCCGTCGAAGTCTCCGCCGTTTTCCCAGCGGTAGAGACAGGCATCGGAGCGACGGTCGAAGGGGTTCAACTCGATCAGCCATGCCTTCAGCGCGTCGCCCTCCGGCAGGACGCAGACATCGATCACCACGTCGTCCATGTGAAGGTCGTCCCAGATGTCCCTGAGCAGCGCGTTGACAGCCGTCACGATGGCGGCGTGCTGCGCTGCGATCTGGGGAAAGGTCTGCTGCCAGGCGTATTGCGACACGCCGACAAGGCGGCGGCGCTTTACAAACAACCGGAATTCCGCCCAGTCGGGAATGTCGCGCCAGGCGCGCAGGTGCAGGACCACGGGGCGCTTGCTGATGCGGTGGTCGAAGATCGCCTGCGCGACGCGCGGGTCGTTGGCAGTAATGACGCGCATCACGTCAGCCACGCTGCGGCAGGGCGCGTGCACCACGGTGGAGGCTTTCCAGCTGCACATGCCGATGCGGGGCATCACGCCTTCGGGGAACTCGTCCAGCGCCTTGGCGATGGCCTTCTCGAAGCCCTTGCTGAACCCGATCCGCCGGGTGTCGCCGTAAATCTCCCGGAACAGCGCCGACTGGCTGCCCAGTGTCTCTGCATCGCCGTCCGACAGGGTCACGGAGACACCCGGCAGCGATGCAAGCGTCAGCGTCGGCGGCCAGTTCTCCGGGAAGGTCAGGGCGAGCATTTCGGGGATCATGGCAGCAAGAGGTCCCGCTGCAGGGCGCGGCGTTGCGGCGTGCTCCAATGTTCGTAGCCCATGAGGTCCTCGGTTTCATAGAGCGAGGCCATGAAAGCGCCGAAATCGGCCCCCAGAGGCACCAGCATGTCAGGGGAGTTGTTCGGGCCGCCCCAGGGTTCTGCGGTGGCGGACCATGCGTAGATCGCGCCGAAATCGCCCGGATGCAGCGACAGGAGCACGATCAGCCCGCCTGGGTCCTCGCCGATGGCGGCAAAGCCCTGCGGGGTGCCGTCGCCAAAGGTCTTGCCGGTGAACAGTTCCTGCACGCGGGCAGGACGGTTCAGCCGGTCGAGGAAGCGTTCGGGATCGTCCTCATCGGGGGCGTAGTCGAAGATCAGCGGGTAGGGCGCGCCGCCGCCGTAGGTCAGCAGGAAGCTGCGGTAGGGCTCGGGCAGGGTGGTGCCGAGCGCGGCCTCCAGCTCTGCCAAGGCGTCGGCCAGCGCGGCTTCGTCGGGCCAGGCGCTGCCTTCGGGGGCGATGATCGGATCTTGTGGCATGGCGGTCTCCCTTGCCCCTGTCTGCGGGGGTTAGAATTCGGACTGGTGGCTGCCCTTGTAAAGCGCGGCGCCGCCGGTGTGCGTGGCGTAGCCGCCCTTGCTGGTCGAATGGATGTCCTGCGGCACAAGCTGCATGGTCGTGCCGTTTTCGTGGTGGTGCCAGGTGTAGCCTTCGGGACGGGTCCAGTTGTCGTCGCCCAGCTGTTCGCGCATTGCCTTGTCGGCATTGGTGAAATCCGACGAATGGTTGCCCTTCATCGGGATGTCGACATTGCCCTTCGAATGCGGCGAGAGGTCCGGAAAGCCATTGGTGTACTTGATCGGGGGCTTCGAGGCGTCGGCGGGCTGGAACCAGCCGTCGCCCTTGCTGCCGCTGGTCCATGTGCCGTTGGTCGGCACCTGGTCGTAATGCGGCGGGTATTTCATCTTCTCGAGCTTCTCGAGGCATTCCTTCGTGCCGTTGCACTTCTTGGCCGCGGCCTCGTAGGCCGCCTTCTGCTTCTTGACGACGTCGTCCCAGTATTTCGCCGCCGCCTGCTTGGTCTGGCGGTAGGATGCCTTCAGCCCGGTCCGGGCGACGTCGATGGTGCGGCGGATGGTGTTGACCTTGTCGGTGACCTTGGCCGCCTTCGCGGCATCTCCCCAGCCGGGGATCATGCCGAAGACGTCGACCGCCGCGCCGAACCAGTCGCCCTGCCACGCCGAGCGCACCGCCGAGGCCGCATCGACCGCGATGCCGGCACCGGGGATCGCGCCGCCGACGGCAAAGCCGATCTCGGTCGCGATGTCCTTGTACATGTCGTCGACCTGCTTGTGCTGGGCGCGCACGGCCTCCGGATCGACGCCTTCGTCCTTCAGGTACTTGCTCATGACGCAGGGCTCACATCAGGTGCTTCATCCGTTCAGGCCGGTGATCCCGGCCATCTCCGGATACCAGTACCTGGGATCCGCATTCATGATCGCCTCGGCTGCGAGGTCGCTGTCGACCTCGAAGAAGGCGTCTATCTTGGCAGGGCCTTCGACCGCGCTGACCGCGATCTCCTTAAACCCTGAAAACATGAAGAAATTTGCCCCTACCTCCCACATCAGCGTGATGAACATCATCTGCGAGGGGACGTCCCGGATGCCGAAATGCCGCGCGTAGCGGCGGCCGTTCATGGTCATCTCGATCCGGCCCTCGGGCGAGAGCGACCAGTAGTCCTGGGGCAGGTGGGTCTTCATCACCTCGTCGACGTAGGCCCTGGCGAAGGCCCGGTCGTCATTGAGCGGCGCCGACCGCTGGCTGAGGTTCAGAGTGAGCCGCGGTGGCATCAGGCATCCTCGGCGACAGTCAGGCTCAGGTCGGCACGGCGCAGGGTGCCTTCGCGGATGGCGTAGCGGTGCACGAGGTTGGGATTGTCGGAATCCTCGGCCCAGACCTGCGACAGGTCACGCAGCACGTAGGCGCATTGCTCCGGCTCCATGGCGGGCAAGTAGGTGTTGAACACGCTGGGACGGTAGAACTTGAAGAACAGTTCCTTGTCGTCCTCGGTCTTGACCCGCAGGGAACGCTTGAGCGAGGTCTTCACCTTCTTCGCCTCCGGCCCCGCGATCAGGAACAGGCCCCAGTCCTTGTTCCAGCCTTCCTCCATGAACCAGTCGAACACCCGCCGGCCGGAGCCGTTCAACGGCACCAGCCACGGGGCATAGGCGGCCAGATCCTCGAAGGCCTGTCCGTCGAACAGGCACAGCGCGTCGTCGGTCATGGTCTCGATGATGAACTGTGTCGCGGGCGACTTGCTGGCGTCGACCAGCAGATAGGCAACCTGGTCCGGACCGCAGGCCTTTTCCAGCGCAAGGGCCAGCGCCTCGTCCGCGCTGGCTGCCGGGTCCGACATGTGCGTGACCACTTCGTTCATCAATCACCCCCTGCCGTGCCCTGGCATTCTTCGCAGAAGGCCTGGGGCGCCTGCAACACCGTCGCCTGGCTGGGCGCGCCCATGTTGAAGTCCACCGAGGGGCACTGCACCTTCATGCTGAACGCCTTGATGGTGATGCCGGAGGCGTCCATCTCGATCGTGGCGCCGGGCGCGGCGATGGTGAACTTCTGCGTGGCGATCAGCGTGTGCTTCATCGTCTTGTTCAGGATGGACTTGCCGGAGGTCATCTCGATGTCCTCGCCGACATCGGTGGTCATCTTCTTGCCGACCTGCTCCTTCACCGCGCCGCCGACGTTCAGGATCTTGGTCAGGCCGACCGACTCCACAGACGCGACCCCGGTGGTGTCCGAGCGGAAGTTCGAGGCGAAGGTGTTGACCACGCCCGGGCTCTTGAACAGGGAATAGCCGCTTTCGCCGTACTTGGAGCCGTCCTCGCGCAGCTTGTGGTTGGCGTCCTTGCCTTCCTCGTCGGCGCCGTGCATCCCCGTCCGTCCGGCACCGCCGTCCCCGGATATGAAACCGAGGTCCTTTGCGCCGATGGTGCTGGCGAACTTGCCCAGGTCGCCGCCGGACGAGCCGCCGCCTTCGGACGCGCCCTTCTTCACCAGCGACTGCGACTTGCCCATCAGGCCGCCGATGCCGCCCAGCAGGTTCTTGATGTTGGGGCCGGTGCCGCCCGAAGAGATGTTGACCGAGCCGCCGGCCTCCATCTTCAGGTTGTTGCCGACCTCGACCATCTTGTTCATGCCGACGCTCTCGATGTCGTGCCGTTTCACCCGGCTGATCGAGTCGTTGAGCACCAGCCGCGACCAGTCCTGCTGCGCCTTGAAGGCGATGTTCTCCTGGCCCGGCTCGTCCTCGAAGACCATCTCGTTGAAGCCGGTGGCCTTGTGGCTGTCGGTGCGGAAGACCGACTTCGTCTTGTGGGCGGGCAGGGGGTAGGCGACCATGTTCTTGCCGTTGTAGACGCAGCCCGTCACCAGCGGCTTGTCCGGGTCGCCGTCGAGGAATTCGACGACCACCTCCATGCCGATGCGCGGGATGATCATGCCGCCCCAGCTTCCGCCGCCCCAGTTCTGCGACACGCGGCAGCGCATGGAGCGCGCGTCGCTGAGGTCCCAGGGGAAGCGGACGAGGATGCGGCCGTATTCGTCGCAATCGATCTCTTCGCCCTCGGCACCCACGACGAGCGCGGTCATCGGCCCGCGCACATCTGCGCGGCGGCTCTTCTTCTCGGGGATCAGCGGGGCGTTCACCGGCATCATCACGTAGCGCGCGGTAAAGGCGAACCCGTCGCCGGAGGTGCCGCCCGAGCCGTAGTTGTCGGAGGTGTAGGAATGGTGCGCGACGAGGCAGAGATATTCGTCGCCCTTGCCCGGCACCTCCGAACTGTCGCCCGAAACGGTGATCTTCAGGCCGGAGACGAGGCCCACGATATCGCCCATCGCCTCGTACCGCTTGTCATGGCCCTGCGCCCGGTCGAGCCCGAGCGAGACCATCTCGCCGCCGCGTCCGGGATCGAGGTAGTCGCCCGGCCAGTCGAAGCTTTCGATCTGCCCGTGCGCATAGGCGGCGCTGCCGGTCTGATCCTTCTCCATCACGGTGGTGGGCGTCTTGAAGTTGTAGTCTGTCATCCGGATGGCGCCGGTGGTCATCCGGCGCTCCGGGCGCCATTCCCACAGGTGTTCGGTGTCTTCCTGGTGGTGGCCGACGTAGGGCTTCACCGGGAAGCTGCCCAGCACGTCGTGGCTTTCGACGGAATCGGTCAGCACCATGTCGTGGTTGCCGTCGCTCATCTTGAAGAAATAGCTGATGCCGTGGCGTTCCATCATCCGCACGGCAAAGTCGAAGTCGCTTTCGTTGAACTGGACGGTGTATTCCAGCGTCGGGTAGGAGCCCTGGGTGTTCACCGTCAATGTTCCGTAGGGGCTCAGCAACTCCTGGAGGATCTCGATCACGGTCTTCTCGTGGAAGATCCGCTGGTTGCGCCGCAGGGTCGCCAGCCAGAACCATGGCTTCAGCGTCAGCTCGTACCGGATGCCGTTGTCGCCGGCGCCCAGCCAGCGCGCCTCTGTCACGAGACCGCTGAAGAACTTGTCGGAGTCGTCCTGGGACTTGAGCGTTACCGTGGCGTTGGTGCCCAGCAGGTCATCGAAATTGATGTCCTCGTTTTCGGACAGACATGCCACATGGTATTCGAAGAGCCCGTTCATCCGGTCCAAACCTTCGAACCGCTGGAGGACCAATACGTCCTTGCCGAGCGCGGTCGACAACTTCCCCATACGGGAATCTTGTTTCAAAGCCATCGTTCGAACCTGATTTAATCCAAAGTGATAGTACCTTAGACAACCCATGGTGCAACGTCAAAACCGGCTGCGGGCGGGCTGTCCATTTTCAATGACATTACCAGTCGTCACCAGCATATGGGCACGCGAACGGATTCCGGAAGTCATTTATTCAATACCCCCGCTGCGGGACCCGGTCCGGCGGGGACTCAGGCGTCGCCCGAGGCGGGAAGCCAGACGAGGAACTCCGCGCCGCCCTCCGGCGGGTTGCGGTAGCTGATCCGCCCCCCGGCGCGCTGGATCAGGGTCTGCGAAATCGACAGACCCAACCCCGTGCCCTCTGCCTGCTTGGTGGTGAAGAAGGGGTCGAACACCGTGTCGAGAAGCTTCTCCGGCACGCCCGGCCCGGTGTCGCGCACCCTGAGCGCCGCGCCCGGGCGGCCGTTGCGGTCCTCTGCGTCCAGCGTCAGGAAGATCGTGCCGCTGTGCTCCATCGCGTGCACGGCATTCACCACGAGGTTGATCACCACCTGCTGCATCTCGCCGGCCCCGATGGCCACGCGGGGGGCCTCTGCCAGCGCGGTTTCGACGCGGATGTCGGCGCGGGTCAGGACGTGTTCCACCAGCACGAGGCAGTCGCGCACCACCGGGGCAAGGTCCACCGCGCGTTCCGTCCCCGAGAAGTCGTCGGGCCGGGCGAATTGCAGCAGCTTGCCGACGATGGCGTTGATCCGCGCGACCTGCCCGTCGATAAGGTCGATTTCTGTCTGGACGGGTTGGGCGGCGTCGCCCAGCGTCTCGCGCAGCACGTCGAGGTTGCCCTGGATGACCGCCACCGGGTTGTTGATCTCATGCGCGACGCCTGCGGTGATCTCGCCGATGGAGGCAAGCTTTTCGCTCATCACCAGCTGCCGCCAGGTGTCCTCCAGCTTGGCGTTGGCCTCGCGCAGTTCGGCGGTGCGTTCCTCGACCCTCTGGTTCAGCTCGGACGCCCATGCGCGCAGCTGTGTGTCTCGCTCCTGTACCTGGTCGAGGAGGTCGTCGAGGTGTCCCGCCACCTGTCCGATCTCGTCGCCGGAGCGGGGCACGGCGTTGCGGGCGGACAGGTCGCCATCCTGCACGCGGCGCATGGTTCGGGTCATCTGTTCCAGCGGGTCGAAGACGCCCTTGGCCAGCCACAGGAACAGAGGCGCGGACAGCAGCACCACGGCGGCGAAGGCGGCCAGCATGATGACGAAGGCGGTGCGCTTGGCATGGGTGAAGGGCGCTTCGAGGAAACCGACGTAGAGCATGCCCACCGCCTCGCCGAAACTGTCGTGCAGCGGCAGGTAGCCGGAGATGTACCAGTCGTTGACGACGAAGGCGCGGTCGAGCCATGTCTCCTGCTCGTCCAGCACCTGCCTGCGCACCACGGCAGAGACCCGCGTGCCAAGCGCGCGCACGTCCTCGAACAGGCGCACGTTGGTCGAAACCCGCACGTCGTCGAGGAACAGCGTCGCGGTGCCCTGCCGGTCGCCGCCGGTGACGGCGTTCAGGTAGACCAGCGCGTTGATCGTGTCGATGAACTGCAGGTTGCGGTTCAGGAGGATGCCACCCACCAGCGCGCCGTCATGGCCGGGCAGGCGGACGGGCGTCGCGGCGTGCACGACCATGCCGCGGTCCTCCACCGTGCGGTCGGTGGGAACGGCGGCGCGGGTCGGGATCAGCTCGATCCGCGCGCGGGCGGCCAGATCGGGCGAGAAGGCGGTGAGCGTCCCGGCGTCGAAAAGGTCGATGGCGGTGGCGGGCGTGCCCTTCAGCGCACTGTCGATCACCGGCCAGTCCGACGTCTGCCCGCCCGGCAGGTAATAGAGGATGTCGAGCCCGAGCGCCCGCCGCGTGTCGTCGAGATAGGCCTGCAAAGCGGCCTCGGAGGCGTCGAGCTCTTCGGCGAAACCGACGCTGCCCGCCACGCCGGACAGGTCCTCGCCGGTGGTGGTCATGATCCGTGCAAGGTATTGCTCGGCGATGCGCAGGTCGGATTCGACGTTTGCGATCAGCACCTTGTCGTAGTCCGCCGTCCAGCGGGTCATGCCCACCAGCAGCAGGAGCGGGGTCAGGATGACCAGCGGCGCCAGCGCAAGGAACAGCAGCCGCACCCGGATGGAACGCAGCGGGCTGCGCCGGGGTGCGGCCGTCCCGGTCACTCGTCCAGCGAGCCGTGCACGGCGAACTGGTCGAGGTCGGCGTCCTCCGGATCGATCACGCGGAAAACCTCGCGCACGCCGGCCTCGGTCAGGTCGCGCATGACGGTCAGCAGGGTGTTGGGCGCGTGCTCCTCGCAGAGGTCGGCCATGTGGAAGATCTCTTCGCGGGCGACGGGGCGGGCGGCATCGACCGAGGGCGCGCCGTAGTAGGTGACGAAATGCTGCGCCAGCTTCACCTCGAGGTCGGCGACCTCTTCGGGCGTGACGGGGGTGACGGCGACGAAGGTGACGCGCCCGCCGGTTTCCAGCCCCAGCCAGCCGTTGGCGAAGGCCTGCCGCTGCTTGCCGGTCAGGTCGCCCTCCGTCCAGTCGGAGAACTCGAACCCGCCGGAGATGCACCATTCGCCGGTGCGCGCCGGGTTGGCAAAGACGTACTGGTCGCTTTCGTCCACGTGGATCGCGCGGGCGAGGTTCATGGCGTGTCCTCCAGCAGGGTGGTGAGCGGGATCAGGTGGGTGCCGTCCGCGTCGCGCAGGAGCATCCCGAAGTGTTCGTCGACACCGAGGAAGGTGCCCTTGCGGCCGTCCTGCGCCGTGTCATCGCCAACGCCATGCGCCAGCCCGCGCCATTCGGCGGCCAGCGCGCGGGGGCCCGCGTCTTCCCATTTGGCGATCCAGTTGAGGGTGTGGCGGGCCCAGGCCTCCACCAGCATCCCGGGATCGACGTCGGCGCAACCTTCCGCGTAAAGCGCGGTGCGGTCGGGGTCCGTCCCAGTGTCCTCCGTCAGCGGCAGCAGGATGAGCTGCCAGGCGATCACCAGCCAGTCGGGCACGGCCTCCGGATCGGTGGAAGACGCGAAGGCCCGCATCTGGCCGCAGAGCGCGCCGTTGACCCGCAGCCCGCCGTTCCAGCCCAGGTGCACGGCCACTTCGGGCGGCGCCAAGGCGCCAAGCGCGTTCTGGAAACCCACGCCGCACAGGGGCAGCATGGTCATCGCCTGCGCCAGCGGCACCTCGGGGGCAAAGACCAGCGCGGCCCCCACCTGGTCCGAGGCGATGCGGTAGGTGATGAGGCCCGCATCCACCCCCTGGATCGCCCGCAGGATCGCCGTCTCTGCCGGGTCGCCGTCGACCTTCTCGCCGAACATGGCCGGGGGGAAGGCGAGGTCGCTCATGCCAGCGCGCCCTTGATGAGCGCGGTCGCGACCGCGTGGAAGGCCTGCGCCTGCGGGCTGTCGGGCTGGCTGACCACGATGGGCGCACCCCCGTCCGACGCCAGCCGGATCTGCAGGTCCAGCGGGATCTCTGCCAGCAGGGGCACACCCAGCTTTGCTGCCTCTGCCGCGACGCCGCCATGGCCGAAGACGTGCTCCTCGTGCCCGCACTTGGAGCAGATGTGCGTCGACATGTTCTCGATCATGCCGAGGATCGGGACGTTCAGCTGCTTGAACATGTCGATGCCCTTGCGCGCGTCCAGAAGCGCCACGTCCTGCGGGGTGGAGACGATCACCGCGCCGTCCACCTGCGCCTTCTGGGCCAGCGTCATCTGCACGTCGCCGGTGCCCGGCGGCAGGTCGACGATCAGCACGTCGAGCACGCCCCATTGCACCTGCATCATCATCTGCTGCAGCGCGCCCATCAGCATCGGACCGCGCCAGACCACGGCCTGGTCCTCGTTGGTCATCAGGCCGATGGACATCATCGTGACGCCGTGGTTGCGCAGCGGCAGGATCGTCTTGCCGTCGGGCGAGGCGGGGCGGCCGGAGACCCCCAGCATCCGCGGCTGCGAGGGCCCGTAGACGTCGGCGTCCAGCAGGCCCACGCGCTTGCCCTGCTGCGCCAAGGCGCAGGCGAGGTTGGCGGACACCGTGGACTTGCCCACGCCGCCCTTGCCGGAGGCGATGGCGATCAGGTGATCGACGCCGGGGATCTTCTGCGGGCCCTGCGGCTTCGGTTTCGGCTTGGCGCCGAGGCCGGGCGGCGGGGCGTCTGCGGTCACCGCGATGTTGACGTTGCCCACGCCGGCGGCGGCCAGCGCCTCTTCGGCCTTCGTCTTGACCGGCTGCCACTTGTCGGCCTGTCCCGGCGGGACCTCCAGCACGAAGCGCACGCCGCTGTCGGCTACGCCGAGCGCACGGACGACGCCGGCGGCCACGATGTCCTCGCCCGAGGGCGCGGAGACGGTCTTCAGGATCTCGAGGATCTCTTCACGCGATGCCAAGGTTTACTCCTGACCCTTGATCTCGCCCGTGACCTCATGGGTCAGGCCAAGCTCGGGGATTGTGATGAAGGCCTTGACCGGAAAGGACTTTCCGGCGGTGTCGGCGTCGCGCATCGCCTCTTCGATGGCCTGTTGCGAGGTCACGCCGACCTGCTTGAGGAACTTGCGCATGGACATGTTGAAATCGTCGCTCATTGGATCGCTCCCTGAGATGTTGACGCATGGCGCGCCCGGCCCATAGGCTGGACGGCATGCGTGTCTGGTTGCTGATACTGGCCCTTGCCGTGCTGCCCTTCAAGGCGGTCGCACAGGATCGTGCCGTTCGTCTGTTCGCGCCGGAGCCGCTGGTGGCCTCCGGTCTGCTGGACTACATCCTGCCGCGCTTCAGGCTGAAGACGCAGGTGCAGGTGGAGGTGGTGGATGACCCGGCCGCCGCGCAGATGGTGCTGGGCGAGGACGGCACGCCGCTGTTCGAGGGCGCGGGCGCGGTCTGGTCCATGCAGGTCACCGATCAGACGGAGTGGACCGCGAAGCTGGCGGACTGGCTGACCGGAGAGGTCGGGCGCAACACCGTGACCTCCTACGCGCCGGAAGGCGAGGCGCTGTTCACCCTGCCGAAGCAGAAGGAGCGCGAGGTCGCGGCCTTCGTCCCAGACGGCGACGCCGCGCTGGGGCTTGAGGTCTCGCGCCTGAAATGCGGGCGCTGCCACGCCGTCGAGGAGGGCGGCGCGCTGCGCAGCATCGGCTCCACCCCCAGCTTCATGGTCATGCGCGCCTTCCCGGACTGGGTCGACCGTTTCATGGGGTTCTACGCCCTGAACCCGCACCCGGCCTTCACCCAGATCGAGGGCGTCTCGCCGCCGTTCGACGAGGCACGGCCCAGCCCGATCGTCCCCATGGAGATGACGCTGGACGAGGTCGACGCGGTGCTGGCCTATGTCGCCGCGATGGAGGCCGCCGACCTCGGCGCACCGCTGGATTTCCGCTGACATCAGTGGTCGCGCCGCTTTGACAGGTAGTCCTCGGTGGTGCGCGGCCGCGGACGCGGCTTGCTGGCGAAGGGGTTGTCGTCAGAGTGGTACTGCGCGTTGATCCGGCAGTCGTCGCACATCTGGACCATGCGCAGCCGGTCGCCCGCGAACATTGAATGCGACTGCAGCTTTTCGGTGATCTTCTCCACCGTCGACTTCACCCCGAAGAGCTTGCCGCATTCGATGCAGGCGAACGGCTCCTCTTCCTTCAGGATGCGCTGCGTCAGGGCAGCAGGCGTCAGGTCGAGCTGCGGCTGAAGGCTGATCGCCGCCTCCGGGCAGACGTTGGCGCAGAGGCCGCATTGCAGGCAGGCGTCCTCCTGGAAGCGCAGCTCTGGCCGGTCGGGGTTGTCGCCAAGCGCGCCCGAAGGGCAGAGCGACACGCAGGACAGGCAGAGCGTGCAGGCGTCCTGATCCACCAGAACGGCCCCGTAGGGCGC
Source organism: Sagittula sp. (assembly GCF_052825245.1). Classification (NCBI taxonomy): domain Bacteria; kingdom Pseudomonadati; phylum Pseudomonadota; class Alphaproteobacteria; order Rhodobacterales; family Roseobacteraceae; genus Sagittula; species Sagittula sp. The sequence goes on along the minus strand of NZ_JBRBWD010000064.1, from coordinate 11,840 downwards.
GCCCTCGGGCAGGGGCAGGACCTCGGCCACCGGGTTCAGCGCCCGCGCCGCCTGCCGGGTGATCTGGCGGCGGGTGCCCATGGGCCTGACGTTCGCGGTGTCGAGCGGCTGAGGCGCCTCGGCGCCGTAAAGCGTGTCGGAGAGCGCTTCGGGGTCGGGCGTGTCGATCACCGTCACGCGGGTTGCGCCGCCGATGGCGCGGGCCAGTTCGACCTGCGGGCCGATCGCCTCCATGTCCGCCTTCGGTCCCGGCAGCAGCGCGACGGAGGCGAACCCGGCGGCCAGCGCCGCGACGATCTCTGCATGGCCGAAGGCGCCGACCTTCGGCAATTCCAGCGGGATCACGTCGGCGGGCAGGCCGGTGTGATGGCGCGAGGCGAGGCGGATCATCTCGGCCCCGTGGCCGTCGTGGACCAGCAGGCGCGGCGCGGCACCGCCCGCGTCGAGGAAGGCCTTCGCCAGCGTCTGCACGCGGCGCATGGTCAGGTCCACCGGCGGGGCGTCGTAGCTGATCGCGCCGGAGGGGCAGACCGCCGAACAGGCGCCGCAGCCCGCGCAGATCAGCGGGTCGACGGAGACGTGTTCGCCGTCCGGCGTGATCGCGCCCGTGGGGCAGAGGTCGAGGCAGCGGGTGCAGCCGGTCTGCTCGGCCCGGGAATGGGCGCAAAGCAGCGGCTCCATCCGGACGTGCATCGTCTTCTCGAAGGTGCCGGTCAGGTGCGACGCGGCGAGGATCGCGGCAGAGACGGCGGCGGCGTGGTTCGGATCGGCGCGCAGGTAGCCCTCGCGCTTTTCGTGCGCAGGGAAGAGGGGCGTGTCGCCCCGAAGATCCAGGAGGATATCGCATTGCGAGGCGCCGCCGTCGCGCGGTTCCGTCAGGGTGAAGCCGCCGCGCCCGCCGGGCTCGACCATGCGCAGCGCGTCGATCACCACCTCGAACTGGCCGAGCGCGCCCTTCGCGCGGCGCAGCCGGCCGGTGATGACGTCGAAGGCGCGGGTGTCGGGGATGTCCGCGCCGGGCGGCAGCAGGACGGTGACGCCCAGGTGATCCCTGAGCTGTTCGGCGGCGGCCAGCGCGGCCTCTGCCGGGCCGACGATCAGGCACAGCCCTTCGGAAATCACGTCGATGGTCTTTTCCGGCGCGGCGGGCAGCATCGCCTCGGCCACCAACGCGGACATTTTGGCCACCTTGGAGGCCGGATCGGCGCTCCACCCCGCCCGGTCGCGCAGGTCGAGGGTTGGGGGCGCGGGGAGGTCCATGTCCTCTGCGAGGGCCTCGAAAACCCGGGCCTCCTGGGTGCAGCAGAAAAGTGTGTCACCCTGCGTCAAGGCCTCTGCGGCGCGGGGCAACTCCTTCGTGCAGAGGGCCGAACAGGGGGGGCGGACGTCCAGCCCGGTGGTGCGCGACAGGGCATCTGCGTCGATCTTCTGCGAGCCGAGACAATCGCATGTAATCAAGGACTTGATCATGGTGTTCCTCCCGTGGCGGGGGCCGGATTCAGGCCGGTCCGAACGTTGCCGCAGCCGGTAGCTACACATGATTCGGAGGCGCCCACAACCGTTTTCCCGGCGCGCATCGGGGCAGGGCAGGGCCGCCTTGGCCTCGATTCCCGCGGGGTGATTCGCGTGGTCGCGGAGAGCCTCTTTCCCGATGAAAACAGTCAAGATGGACTAGTTGGCCAAGGGCGTTCGGGGCCGCCGCGGGGGCTGGTCAAAATGACCGGGACGGGGGTTTGGGATACCGTCGTGCACGAAAACGCTTCACCGGTCTGCGAAGCTGCGCAAAGGTTGGGGCAGGGAGATTTCAGAGTGATCCACAATCCGAATGCCTACCGAACGATGCCGGTCGGGGTCGTCCTGAGACGGACTCCGGGTGTGACCCGTTGGGCGAAGTGGCACTGGACGGCAGCCGCCGTGCTGCCCGGGGCCGGCCCGGCGGAGTGGAAGGAAATGCGCCGCGAGGGCGAGGCGGTGGAGTACCACGCCGCGACCCCGGTTCTGGAACTGCATGGCGCGGAAACCGAAGCCTACCTTCAGGCGATCAGCGACGAGGTGCCGAGCCTTTACGTCGTGATGCGCGAAACGAGCGACGGCCCGCAGCCCTACGAGGTGCTGAAGGTCACGGCCTCCCCCTTCGAGGCGCAGGATTACACCGACAGCGGCAACGAGCTGGTTGAGAAGGTGCCGATGCCGCACGGGCTGGTCGCCTGGGTCCGCGAGTTCATCGAGGCGCACCACCAGGAAGAGGTCTTCGTGAAGCGCAAGCGCGACAAGAAGCGGATCGATCTGGTCGAGGACGGGATCGGCGATGCGCGGGTGGCAAAGCCGGGCGACATCTACGCCTCTCCGGCGCTGAAGCGGAGGCGGTTGCAATGAGTGCGTGCAGGACAAGTGGGCACCGGTTGTCCGTCCGCGGGCGCGGGGATCTGTCATGAGCGGGTTCTGGGACAAGCGCCGTGCCGCTGTTGCGGCCGAGGCCCGCGCCGAGGAAGAGGCGCGCCTTACCGCCGAACGGGCCGCCGAGGAACAGGCACTGGCAGAGAAGACAGACGAGGAGCTTCTGGCCGAGGCCGGACAGCCCATGCCGGAGGATCTCGAAACTGCCGAGCAGGTGCGCGCCTTCATGAAGTCCGCGCTGCCGCAGCGGCTGAAGGCACGGGCGCTGCGCAAGCTGTGGCGCACCAACCCGGTTCTCGCGAACCTCGACGGGCTGGTGGATTACGGCGAGGATTACACCGACGCCGCGCGCTGCGTACCGGACATGAAGACAGCCTACAAGGTCGGCAAGGGCATGTTCGACAAGGTGACCGAGGCCGCGAAGGAGGCGGAGGCCAAGGCGGCGAAGCTCGCCGAACCGGAGGGCGCCGTCGACGATGCCGAAGAGGACGACACGCCCGCGCCGGAGTTGGTGTCGGTCCGCGAGCCCGCACCCTTGCCCGATCCGCCGACGCAACTTGCCATGGCAGAGCCGGAAGACGACGTCGCGGAGACGGTGACCGAGACGGAAACACACGACAGCGAAGACGCCCTGCCCGCCACAACGCGGCGGATGCGATTCGTGTTCGCAGAGACGGAAGGACAGGCATGACCGCAGCACCCGCCCCGAAGATCGCCGAGGAGGACCGCCTGCGCGCGGACCTCTACAATTTCCTCGGGGTCATCCTCTCCGGGCCGCCGGACGAGATGCTTCTGGCGCAGACCGCGTCGCTGTCCGGCGATGCGACGCCGCTGGGGGAGGCGATCTCCACTTTGGCCAAGATGGCGAAGGTGACGAAGCCCCGCAGCGTCGTGACCGAATACAACAAGCTGTTCATCGGCCTCGGGCGCGGTGAGCTGCTGCCCTATGCCTCCTATTACATGACCGGCTTCCTGAACGAGAAGCCGCTGGCCCTGCTGCGGCAGGACATGACGGCGCACGGGCTGGCCCGCGCGGAAAACGTGTTCGAGCCGGAGGACAACATCGCCAGCCTGATGGAGATGATGGGCGCTCTGATCGTCGGACGCTTCAGCTCGCCCGCGTCGCTGGAGGCGCAGAAGACCTTCTTCAACAAGCACATCGCATCCTGGGCCGGGCACTTCTTCAGTGACCTCGAGAACGCCAAGGGATCGGTGTTCTACGCGCCGGTGGGCACCATCGGGCGCACCTTCATGGAAATCGAGGCGGAAGCCTTCCGTCTCGGCTGAGCCGACGGGGCCTTCGGGTCCCGTCAAACGAGCGGCGCGGGGGACGCGCCGGAACCAACAGAGGAGCAAGACATGTCAGAGAAAGAAGCGTCCCGGCGCGACTTCCTGAAGCTGGCCGGGACCGCCGCGCCCGCCGCCGCCGTGGCCGTGGCCACCGCCGGTACGCAGGCCGAAGCCGCGGAGCCGGACCTGTCGTCCAACCGGATGCAGGACACGGTGCACACCCGCGCCTACTTCGACACCGCGCGGTTCTGATCCGCGCCCGCGCGCAGGCCTTTGGCCGAGCGCCCCGCTGACGCCCCGCCCGGGCGTGGCACCCCGCTGGTGGAACAACTGGTTGCGTGAGGCCCGACCGTTCCGCCTTCACCGCTCTGCGCCTGTGCGCCGGGTACTGTCTTTCGCACCGCGAGGTGCGTTGAGGGAGAGAGACACATGCTTAGGAAAAAGACCAACGGGGTTGCGCGACGCCCCCAGCGGACTTCGATCCTGTCCGAGGTTGCCAAGACCTCGGTTGACCGGCGCGGATTCCTCCGCGGGTCCGGTCTGGCGATCGGCGGCCTTGCCGCGATTGCAGCGACCGGAGGAACCGTCCAGCAGGCCAGCGCGCAGACCGCCGCCACCGGCAAGGTGGACCTGAAGAAAACCGTGTGCACCCATTGCTCGGTCGGTTGTACCGTCATGGCAGAGGTGTCGGACGGCGTCTGGATCGGGCAGGAGCCCGGCTGGGACAGCCCGTTCAACCTCGGGTCCCACTGCGCGAAGGGCGCCTCCGTGCGCGAGCACACCCACGGCGAACGCCGCCTGAAGTACCCGATGAAGAAAGTCGGGGGAGAGTGGGTCCGCATCAGCTGGGAAGACGCGATCAACGAGATCGGCGACCAGATGATGGCGATCCGCGAGGAAAGCGGCCCGGATTCCGTCTACTGGCTGGGCTCGGCGAAGCACAGCAACGAACAGTCCTACCTGTTCCAGAAGTTCGCGCGCTACTGGGGGACGAACAACGTCGACCACCAGGCGCGGATCTGTCACTCGACCACGGTTGCAGGTGTTGCCAACACCTGGGGCTACGGCGCGATGACGAACTCCTACAACGACATCCATAACTCCAAGGCGATCTTCATCATCGGCGGCAACCCGGCCGAGGCGCACCCCGTCTCGCTGCTGCACGTGCTGCGCGCCAAGGAGCAGAACAACGCCCCGCTGATCGTCTGCGATCCGCGCTTTACCCGGACGGCGGCCCATGCGGACGAATACGTGCGCTTCCGCCCCGGTGCCGACGTGGCGCTGGTCTGGGGCATCCTCTGGCACATCTTCGAGAATGGCTGGGAAGACCGCGAGTTCATCCGCACCCGTGTCTGGGGCATGGACCAGATCCGCGAGGAAGTGGCCAAGTGGAAGCCGGAAGAGGTCGAGCGCGTCACCGGCGTCCCCGGCTCCCAGCTCGAGCGCGTGGCGCGGACGCTGGCGAACAACCGTCCCGGCACCGTGATCTGGTGTATGGGCGGCACCCAGCACACCACGGGCAACAACAACACCCGCGCCTACTGCATCCTTCAGCTTGCGCTGGGGAACATGGGCGTGTCCGGCGGCGGCACCAACATCTTCCGCGGCCACGACAACGTGCAGGGGGCCACGGACCTCGGCGTCCTGTCGCACACGCTGGCGGGCTACTACGGCCTGGCCAAGGGCTCGTGGGAGCACTGGGCCCGCGTCTGGGGCGAGGACTGGGACTGGCTGAACGGTCAGTTCGCCAAGATGCCCGGCGCCGACGGCAAGGAAAAGGACCTGATGTACGAGACCGGGATTCCGGTGTCGCGCTGGATCGACGGTGTGCTTGAAGACGCCGAGAACATGGACCAGCCCAACAAGGTCCGCGGCATGGTCTTCTGGGGCCACGCGCCGAACTCTCAGACCCGCATGGTCGAGATGAAGAAGGCGATGGAGCTTCTGGACCTGCTTGTGGTGGTCGACCCCTATCCGACCGTGACGGCCGTGCTGCACGACCGGACGGATGGCGTCTACCTGCTGCCGGCGGCCACGCAGTTCGAGACCCACGGTTCGGTCACCGCGTCGAACCGCTCGATCCAGTGGCGCCAGCAGGTGGTGAAGCCGATCTTCGAGTCGAAGCCCGACCATGAGATCATCGGCCTGTTCGCCAAGAAGTTCGGCTACCACGACCGGCTCTTCCGCAACATCGCGCTTGAGGACGACGGTGTGACCCCGAGCATCGAGGACACGCTGCGCGAGATCAACCGCGGTATGTGGACCGTAGGCTACACCGGCCAGACTCCGGAACGCCTGAAGCTCCACATGGAGAACCAGCACACCTTCGACCGCACCACGCTGCGCGCGGTGGGCGGACCTGCCGACGGCGATTACTACGGTCTGCCGTGGCCGTGCTGGGGCACTGCCGAGATCAAGCATCCCGGCTCGCCCAACCTCTACAACATCGACCTCGCGGTGAAGGACGGCGGCCTGCCGTTCCGGGCCCGCTACGGTGTGGAGCGCAACGGCGACAACCTGCTGGCGGAAGGCGTCTACAACCCGGGTTCGGAGATCCAGGACGGATACCCCGAGTTCACCATGCAGATGCTGATGGATCTCGGCTGGGACAGCGACCTGACCGACGAGGAGCGGAAGGTGATCGACGAGATCGCCGGTCCGAAGACCAACTGGAAGACCGACCTTTCAGGCGGCATCCAGCGGGTCGCGATCGAGCACGGCTGCGCGCCCTACGGCAACGCCAAGGCGCGCTGCGTGGTCTGGGAATTCCCCGATCCCGTGCCGATCCACCGCGAGGCGCTGTATACCAACCGGCGCGACCTGGTGGCCGACTATCCCACCTACGACGACCGGAAGTTCTACCGTCTGCCGACCATGTACGCGTCGATCCAGAAGCAGGACTTCTCCAAGGACTACCCGATGATCCTCACCTCCGGCCGACTGGTCGAATACGAGGGCGGCGGGGACGAAACCCGGTCCAACCCGTGGCTCGCCGAGCTGCAGCAGGACATGTTCGTCGAGATCAACCCGCGCGACGCCAACAACCTCGGTGTGCGTGACGCGGCGATGGTCTGGGTCGAAGGTCCCGAAGGCGGCAAGGTCAAGGTCAAGGCGATGGTCACCGAGCGGGTGGGCGAAGGCGTGGCCTTCATGCCCTTCCACTTCGGCGGCTGGTACCAGGGCGAGGACCTGCGGTCGAAGTACCCGGAAGGGGCGGACCCCATCGTGCTTGGTGAATCCTGCAACACGGCGCAGACATACGGCTACGACTCCGTCACGCAGATGCAGGAGACCAAGGCCACCCTCTGCAAGATCATGCCGGCATAAGGAGAGAGAAACATGGCAAGAGCGAAGTTCCTCTGTGACGCCGAACGCTGCATCGAATGCAACGCCTGCGTCACCGCCTGCAAGAACGAGCACGAGGTGCCGTGGGGCATCAACCGTCGCCGCGTGGTGACCATCCAGGACGGCCAGCCGGGCGAACGCTCGATCTCGGTCGCCTGCATGCACTGCTCGGACGCGCCCTGCATGGCGGTGTGCCCGGTCGACTGCTTCTATCAGAACGAAGAAGGTGTCGTCCTGCACTCCAAGGACCTGTGCATCGGCTGCGGCTACTGCTTCTACGCGTGCCCCTTCGGCGCGCCGCAGTATCCGCAGGCGGGCAACTTCGGGTCGCGCGGCAAGATGGACAAGTGCACCTTCTGCGCCGGTGGTCCCGAAGAGAACAACTCCCAGGCGGAGTTCCAGAAGTACGGCCGCAACCGGATCGCGGAAGGCAAGCTGCCGATCTGCGCCGAGATGTGTTCCACCAAGGCCCTGCTGGCGGGCGATGGCGACGTTGTGTCGGCCATCTACCGCGAGCGCGTGGTCGCACGGGGCTTCGGCTCCGGCGCCTGGGGCTGGGGCACGGCTTACGACCAGAAGGGCGGCTGACGCCTTTCCGCGCGTGGGCCGGGCGCCTGTCCGGCCTACATCTGCACCATGACGGCGGGGCCTTCGCGGCCTCGCCCTTTTTGCCACGGACCGGAGGGGGTTTCGTGGCCGATGGGGTTTGACATGACGACTGAACGTTCGAGCGGCTTCGTCGCCTTCATACTCGTGCTGCTGGCCATTGCGATATTCTCGTTCTGGATGGCACCGGGTCCGCGCATCGACGAGACCGAGGCGGAGCTGGCCGCGGCCCGGCTGGAAACCGGCGGCGCGCAGACGCTGGAAGACATCCTGCGGCGGCAGGAGGGCCTGCCGGTCAACGACGACTTCCGGTCGACGAACATCGGCGGCGACGCCGTGCCGCCACCGAACACCGCGCCGCTCGGCACTTCGTCCGACCCGGACCTGTGGCGCGCGCTGCGCTACAACAAGGCGGACGTCACCGTCTCGACGCACCGGCCGGTCGGCGAAGTGCTGATGCAGGACGGCGGCATGAGATGGCTGACCGTGCGCGACGGCCCGCTGCGCACCTATGGCGGCTGGCTGCTGCTGGGGACCATCGGCATCCTCGCCGTCTTCTTCCTGTTCCGCGGCCGCATCAGGATCGAGGGCGGCAAGACCGGCAAGACCGTCACCCGCTTTCACGCCTTCGAACGCTTCACCCACTGGATGACCGCCGGGTCCTTCGTCCTCCTGGCCTTCACCGGGCTCTTCACCCTCTTCGGGCGCAAGTTCCTGATCCCGGTGCTGGGCCATGACGCGAACTCCGTTTGGCTGGCCGTCTCGAAGTACATCCACAATAACGTCAGCTGGGCCTTCATGCTGGGGATCGTGCTGGTCTTCATCCTGTGGGTCGCGCACAATATCCCCAACAAGCTGGACATCATCTGGTTCAAGCAGGCGGGCGGCATCGTCGGTGACAAGCACCCCCCGGCAAAGAAGTTCAACGCGGGCCAGAAGCTGATCTTCTGGTCGGTGATCCTGTTCGGCGCGTCCATCTCGCTGTCGGGCCTGTCGCTGCTGTTCCCCTTCGACCTGCCGCTGTTCGGCAAGACCTTCACGCTGCTGAACGACATCGGCATCACCGGCCTCCTCGGCATGGAGCCGCTGCCCGTGGCGCTTGCCCCGCAGGAGGAGATGCAGCTTGCCCAGCTCTGGCACGCCATCGTCGCCTTTGTCCTGATGGCGATCATCATCGGCCACATCTACATCGGCTCGATCGGGATGGAGGGCGCCTTCGACGCCATGGGGTCCGGCCAGGTGGACGAGAACTGGGCCGAACAGCACCACTCCATCTGGTACGAGAAGGTCAAGGAACGCGAAGCCGCGCGCGAGGGCAGGGCGCCCGAACAGGCGACCCCGGCGGAGTGATGCGCTGGCTTGCGATCCTGTGCCTCTGCGCCTCGGCCGCCGGGGCGCAGGAGTTCACCACCCTCAAGGGACACGGCGGACCGATCATGGGCATCGCCGCCTCCGGTGACCGCGTGGCCACCGCCAGCTTCGACAACTCCGTCGGCGTCTGGTCGGCGGACGAGCCGGAATGGCAGGAAGGCCACGAGGCGGCGGTCAACGCGGTCGCCTTCGGGCCGGAGGGCACGGTGATCTCCGGCGCGGACGACTTCACCGTGCGGCTCTGGGACAATGACGGCACGTCCCGCCTCCTCGGCACCCACAAGGGCAAGGTCACGGCGCTGGCCATGTCACCCGACGCACGCCTCGCCGCCAGCGCAAGCTGGGACGGCACCATCGGGCTCTGGCCGCTGTCCGGCGGAACGGACGGCCGGTTCCTCGACGCGCCCGGCGGGGTGAACGCCGTGGCCATAGACGACAAGGCCCGGGTCTGGGCCGCGACTTCCAACGGCTACCTCCTGCGCTACGACCTGATCGAGCAGACCGCCGACCAGATCGTCAGCCACGGCTTCGGCATAAACGAGATCGTCGTGACCCCCGACTGGATCGCCTATGGCGCCGTCGACGGGGTGACGCGGGTGATCGACCACCAGGGCGGCCAGATCGCCGACTTCACGCTGGACCGCCGCCCGATCCTCGCCATGGCCTATCACGCCGGGACCCATCAGCTTGCCGCCGGGGACGGGCACGGGTTCATCATGATGGTCGACACCGCAGAGTGGCAGATCATCCGCGATTTCCGCGCCACCCGCGAAGGGCCGGTCTGGGCGCTGGCCTTCTCTGACGACGGGGCGCGGATCTGGGCGGGCGGTCTGGACGACGTGGCCTTCGGCTGGCCGGTGGAGGCGCTCGACGCCTTCGATCCGGGCATCAGCGGCGACCGCAGCTTCCTGCGCGACGCCGGGACCATGTCGAACGGCGAACGGCAGTTCATGCGCAAGTGCTCGATCTGCCACGCACTGGAGCCGGGCCCGTCGCGCAAGGCCGGGCCGACGCTGCACGGCGTGTTCGGCCGCCGGGCGGGCACGGTGCCGGGCTACATCTATTCCGATACGCTCGACGGCGCCGACATCGTCTGGACCGACGACACCATCGACGCCCTGTTTGACCAGGGGCCGGATCACTATATTCCCGGCTCAAAGATGCCGATGCAGGTGATCGCGGGGGCGGACGACCGGGCCGACCTCATCGCCTTCCTGAAATCGGCCAACGACCAATCCGGCGAGGAGGCTGAGAAATGAAGGCAATGGTGATGGGTTTTGTCGCGGTGGCCGTGATCGGCGTGGCGGCGCACTACGGGCTGGAGGCGCTGGACGACACCACCGCCGCGCGCCAGACCACCGGCGAGAGCGTCCGGCTCGACTGACGTGGCAGAGGACTACGGCAACGACCTCGCGGGGGCGTCGATCCTGGTGATCGACGACGAACCCGGCATGCGCAACTTCCTCTACAAGACGCTGCAGCCGAGGGTGAAACGGATCGACCTCGCCGCCTCGCCGGACGAGGCGACCGCCAAGCTGGACGAGAACCACTTCGACCTCGTGATCCTCGACAACGTGATGCCGCGCAAGACCGGGCTGGAATGGGTGACCGAACAGAAGCGCCTCGGCTTCATGGCCGAAACCATCCTGATCACCGCCTATGCCGATCTCGAAACCGCCATCGCCGCGCTGCGGGCCGGCGTCTCGGACTTCGTGCTGAAACCGTTCCGCGCCAACCAGATCCTCGGCGCTGTGGCCCGCACACTCGACCGCAAGTATCTGCGCCGCGACAACACCCTCCTGCGGCACGAACTCAACAGCGACCCCAACGGCGTGAAGATGCTCGGCACCTCCGACACGCTCGGAGAGGTGCGCGCCATGCTGAAGAAACTCGCGCCCCTGCCGACGCCGGTGCTGTTCACCGGCGCCAGCGGCACGGGCAAGGAACTGGCCGCGCGCCAGCTGCATGCGCTCTCCGACCGCGCCGACCGGCCATTCGTCGCCGTCAACTGCGCCGCCGTGACCCCCGACCGCATCGCCGAGGAGCTCTTCGGCGACAACGGCGGTGGCGACGGGGCACTGAAACCGGGCCTTTTCCTGCTGGCCGACGGCGGCACGCTCTTCCTCGACGAGGTGGCGCAGATGCCGATCCAGGTGCAGGCGGCGCTCCTGCGCGTGCTCGAGGACCAGCGCGTCCGCCCGATCGGCGCCGAGCGCGAGTTTCCCCTCAACCTGCGCCTGCTCTTCGCCACCAACGCCGATCTCGACGCGGCGGTGGCGCAGGGCCGGTTCCGCGCCGACCTCTACCACCGCATGAACGTGGTGCGCATCCACATGCCGCCGCTGAAGGAGCGGAGCGAGGACATCACCGAACTCGCCGCCTACTTCATGGAACACTTCGCCTGCGTGCTCGGACTGTCCGGGCTCGAGCTCTCCGCCGAGACCCTGCTGAAGATGCGGCGCTACGACTGGCCGGGCAACGTGCGCGAGCTGAAGAACATGATCGAACGCTCGGTGATCCTCGGGCAGTTCCCGGAGGAATTTTCCGGCGATGCCAAGGTGACCGGCGCCCGCGCCACCCTGAACCTCGAACAGGTCATGCAGCGCCACATCCTGCACGTGCTCGACCTCTGCGACGGCAACCGGGCAGAGGCCGCCCGCCGCCTAGGCGTCTCGCGCAAGACCATCGACCGCCGCGTCGCCGCCTGGGAAGGCTAGGGGCTACCCGCACCGCCAAAGGCGCGCAATAGCCCCCAGCGCCTGCACGGCACTCAGGCTTCTTTGCTTCTCAAATACTCTCGGGGGGTCCGGGGGGCGACGCCCCCCGGCGGG
>NZ_JBRBWD010000063.1:0-10248 GCF_052825245.1 Sagittula sp. | reverse complement strand
GGTGACGGGGAAGCCGAACCCCGAGGGGTCGCGCAGGAACTTCACGAAGCCCTTGGTCGCCAGCACGCTGAGGCGCTCACGGATCGTGTGCTTGCTGCCCAGACCGCCCCGGTTCTCGAAGGTCTCGGCGAACTGCATGGCGGTATAGAGGCGCTCGCCCGCCGCCTCATCCAGCAGCATGCCGAGGATGACGTCGTGCTTGCGCAGCCGTTCGGCATCGAGTTTGGCACCGACCTCCTTGCGCACCAGGCGCTCGTTCATCGGGTTCAGCTCGACCCATTCGCCCTTCACCTTGTCGATGAGCTTGCCCGGTAGCGCGGGGCCATTCCGGAGTTCGATTTCCAGCCTGCGGACGCTGCTGTCCTCGTCGGGCCGGTGCATGAGCAGCCCCGAGGTATAGAAGCCGCGCAGCGCGCTGGCGCCGGAGAGGGCGAGGAAGGGATCGTCCTTGACCTGGTGCTTGCTGGCCTTGCGGGTGTGATGGGCGAGGATGACGCCCGCGTCCGAATTGACCGTCTCGCGCAGGAGCTCCACCCGGTCCTTCAGGAAGAACATCATGGCGGTATTGTCGTTCTCGCCGCCCCCCTCAGGTCCGCCATTGAAGAGGTTGCGGATCGGGTCGATGACAATGATGTCGGGCGGCGCGTCGGGGAGTGCGGCCCGGATCGCCTCGGCCACGCGGGCGACGCCCTCCGCGTCCAGCAGCAGCTTCAGCTTCGGCGTGGCGATGAAGGTGTCGCGCGCGGCGGCGATCACGGCGGCGGGCAGCGCGATCTGCTGCATGCGTTCGCGCAGGTAGTGATACTGGATCTCTGCCTGCAGGTAGAACACGCGCAGCGGCCGGGGCGGCGTGAAGCCGAGGAACGGCACGCCAGCGGCCATGTGCACGAGCCAGGAGATCAGGAAGTCGCTCTTGCCGACCTTGGGCGCCCCGCCCAGCACAAGGAGCCCGCCAGGGGTCAGCACGCGCGGGCCGATGATGTCCTCGGGCATCGGACTGGTGTCGTCGAGGAGCGCGCCTAGGCTGAAGGTCGGCAGCGGGCTGGTCGGGGCATCGGCGTGGGCCGCGCGCAGGAGCGGCGGGCCGTTGCGCTTCACATGCAGCGCCCAGAGACGTTCGGATTCGGCCTGCAGCCGATCGAGCGGCCACGATGGGCGCAGCATGGCGGCGTTGTAGCCGCAGATCGCCTCCCAGCCTGCGAAGGGGTCGAGGCGGCCCTCGTGCACCAGGCGCACGTAATGGCCGATGGCGGCACTGGCCCCCTGGAACCGAGACCAGTCGTCAACCGCGCCTTCGCGCACCGGCGTGGTGAGCACCGCGTCGATGCCGGGCTTCGCGGTCGGCGCGGCAACGTCGCTGGCGAAGCCTACGCCTGGCAGCGGCGGCATCTCGGCGACCTTTTCGGCGAAATCCGCAAGGTCCACCTCGACGTCGCGATGTTCGCGGATCTGCACGAGGCGCTGGTGGCCGTGCTTGTGATAGACGGTGCCCGGCACCCGGATCGGCTGGTGCGCCGAGCGGAAATGCGTGTCGCCGCCGACCTTCACGGCGATCTCGCCGCGCAGGCGACAGAGGGTGGCGAGGTCGTCGCCCTCGGCCGGCTCGGTCAGTTTCCACCAGACATGGAGCTTCGCCGCACCCTCGGGCGTGCGCCCACCGCTTTCGATGATGAGCGTGGGCGGGCCGAGGTGGCGGGTGACATGGTCCAGCTTGGCCGGGATGTCGCCCGCATCGAGATCGACGACGATGGCCTGCATTTGCAGCACATCGGCGGCGCGGGCCTGGCCCTGTTCCTCGACCGTGCCGGGAATGACATAGACGGCGGCACCTTCGCGATTCGCCCATCCGGCGAAGGTTGCGAGTTTCTCGGGCGCGGTGTCGTCGGCCGGGATCCAGATGTTGTGCGGCTTGCCGTCCCGGCCCTGACCCTTGTCGACGAAGCCCCGGAGCGGGATCAGCCCCTCACACCAGCTGAATACGGTTTCGAGGAAGACGGCGATCTGCTCGGGGTCGGGGTCGCAGCCGAACGGGTTCTCGGACGGCGGCCCGTCGTTGAAGTCCTTCCACGGGTTGAAGTGCAGGATGCCGTCGTCGCTCATGCCGGCAGCCCCCAGCAGCGCTCGGACCACGGACAGAAGCGGCATTCGAAGAAGTCGGGTGTGGTGGCGACGCGTGGCAGAAGCTCGCCCGCATCGGTCGCCTGCAAGATCCGCACGCCCCGGTCGGACATGCGCTGTGCGAGATCGGCGTCAAAGGGCACCAGTTCGTGGTGCATCTAGGCCGTGTCCTTGTTGATCGCGGTGAAGAGCGCGGCCGCGGCCGAAATGCCGGGGACCGTCCCCTCCATGTAGGCCTGGTAGAGCGCGATCTGGGCGGCGTAGACCGGCTTCGACCTGGTCACGCCGTCCTTGACGCAGGCGCGCCAGTTCTTCGCGTTCATCGTCTTGCATTCCCAGAGGGCAGGAATAGCAAGCTCGAAGCCCTCGGGGCTTGCAGCGAAGATGCCGTCGACATGACCGCGGATGCGCCCGCCCGCGACCGAGAACCCGAACTGGCCGCCATCGGGCCGGTTGCCCTTGCGGGTGTAGAGGTCGAAGCCCGCGCCGCGCAGCCAGGCGACGGCCAGATCCTCGAGCGCGTGGCCGATGGCGAAGATGCGCAGCGACTGGCCGCTGAAGTCCTGGCCTTCGTCCTTCGGCGTCGCCGTGAACTCGAACTGCAGCGCCCGCTCGCAGGCATGGCCGAGGCGCGAGCCGCCGAGATAGTCGCGGGGTGGCCGCGTCGCCTGATCGGCGGTGAGCGCATGGTCGACAGCGGCATTGACCAAGTCGGCGAAGCTGGGGCGATGATTGTAATCGAGGGTCAAAACGGCACCTCCGGCGTCTGCGCCCGGGCGATGTCGGACATGGCCTCGCGGAAGCCCTCGACGGCTTCCTCGATCAGTGCGCGCACCTGCGCCTCGGTCAGGTCGGCGAGCGGGGTGGCCCAGCCGATCTCGTCCATCAGCAGCGCCACGCGCTTCATGGTGGCGGTGATCGCGGCGCGCTCTTCCTCGGTCAGGTCAACCATGGCGAAACGCTCCCTGGCCAAGCGCGTCCAGAAGGACTGGCAGGGCATCGAGCAGAACCAGACCGATGGCCGGCGCCGCTTCGACCGGTGCGGATCGAACCAGCCAAAACCACGGGTGGGTTGCCGGCAGACAGCACAGAGCGTTCCACGCGGATGCCAGAGCCGCCGCCGCTCCTCCGCCGTGATGGGGGTGATGGAGGCCATCGGTCATGCCGCCCTCCGTTCGGGCCGGGCGGCCGTGTCGATCAGCTGGCGGATGACGCGCTTGTTGAAGCCGAAGGTCATCAGCGCCGAGGCGCGGTAGCGCGTCAGGCCGAAGTCATGGCGGCACTCAGGCGGCAGGTACTGCAGCTGCTTTTCGGTCGGCGGCTGGCGTAGCCAGGACCGGGTCTTGAAGGCGCTCTCGTCGGTCTCGTGCGTGTTCAGCCAGTCGTCGGCCTGCGCGAGGCAGACCGTGCGCTCGCCGACGCCCAGCAGATGCGGGCGTTCGCCCTTCGCACCGCCGATCGCGTACCAGACCCCGTCCAGCCAGAAGATGCCGCCCCAGGCCGCGAAGCCCGTGGCCATCAGCGCGTCGTCCGTGCCGTAGAGGTCGACCCACGCGAAGCTGGACCGCTTCAGCAGGTCGATCTCGGTCATCATGAAGCCCGAGAGCGGCGCGGCGTCCCCACCTTCGCCCGCATCCAGATCCTCACGCGGGAACGCCTCGCCGCAGAGCGGGCATTCGGTGGCGGCCAGCGGGATGTCGGCGCCGCAGCCGGGGCAGGATTTCGTCGGGGCTTCACCAACCTCGGTCTGGCCGTCGAGATCGACATCCTGTTCCAGCGTGCCGTGGATCAGGCTCGACGTCCCGAAATCCAGCACGACGCAGTCGGTCTTGACGATGCCGGGGTGTTCCTCGGGATCGACGGTGCGCAGCCCGCGCCCGACCATCTGGATCATGGTGGACTTGTAGGAGCTGGGCCGCAGCAGCACGACGCAGGAGGTGGGCGGATGGTCCCAGCCCTCCGTCAGCACCGCCACGTTGACGATGACGCGGATGTCGCTCGCCGCGTAGTCGGCGAGGATCGCCTTGCGGGTCTCGGCCGCCAGATCGCCGTGGATCAGCGCGGCGGAAACGCCCGCCGCCCTGAAGGCGTCGGTGACGTGTTCGGCATGGGCGACGGTGGAGCAGAACACCACGGTCTGCCGGTCAGCCGCCTTCTCCTTCCAGTGGCGGATCACCTCGTCGGTGACGGGGGCGCGGTCCATGATGCCCGCCACTTCCGCCATGTCGAAATCCGACATGGTCTTGCGGACCGAGCGCAACTCGTCCTGCACGCCGACGTCGATCACGAAGGTGCGCGGCGGCACCAGATGACCCGAGGCGATCAACTCGCCCAACCGCACCTGGTCGGCCACGTTGTCGAAGACCTCGCGCAGGCCCTTCCTGTCGCCCCGGTTCGGCGTCGCCGTGACCCCGAAGATGCGGGCGTCAGGATTGGCTTCGCGCACCCGGTCGATGATCCGGCGATAGCTGTCGGCGACGGCATGGTGCGCCTCGTCGACAACCAGCAGGTCGAGGCGCGGCATGTCGGCGAGGTTCGAAGCCCGCGCCAGCGTCGGCACCATGGCGAAGGCGACCTGGCCGCCCCAGGACTTCTCCGTGGCGTCGATCACCGAGGTGGCGACGCCCGGCACCACGCGCTGGAACTTGGCGCGGTTCTGCGCGGTCAGCTCATCGCGATGGGCGAGCACGCAGGCCTTGGCCCCGTCGCCGATCATCTCGCCGGTGACCGCCGAGAGCATGATGGTCTTGCCCGCGCCGGTGGGCGCCACGCCCAGCGTGTTGCCGCGGGAAGCGAGCGCAGCCACGCTGCGCTCGACGAAGGTCTTCTGGCGGGGGCGCAGGCGCATGGCCGGTCTCCCCTTACTGCGCCCAGCTCGGCCGACCGGCGGCGCCGGGGGCGGACGCGGGCTGGCTGGGCTGGGTGGCCGTGGTGGGCTGCTGCGGGGCGTGGCCCTGCGCCGGGGCGGCGGTGAACTGCGGCGCGACCGCGCCCATCAGCGCGGCGTAATCGCGATGATCGGGGGTGACCGCGGCGCGGATCTCGTTCTTGTCCTCGCCGTTGGTGTCGGTGCCGATGTCGATGCGCGCGATGAACTCGACGCCGTCGAGATCGCCGAACCCGTTGATGCGGCGGCGGACCTGCGCCTCGGGCGAGTTGTCCTTGTCCGACACGCCGCGCGCCGAGTTGAGGATGCCGCGGATCAGGCCGCGCCCCATGTTGGCCCAGTCCGGGCCCTTCGGGCTGTAGAGGCCGATCAGCGACCAGACCTTGCGCCGGGCATAGGGCCCCTCGAGCACCGTGTATTCGGCGTCGAGATAGACGGCGCCGGTGGCGGCGCGGCGCGCCCAGCCGCCGGTCCAGCCCTGCGAGGGGTCGTCGAAACCGCCCGGGCGGAGGGTCAAACGCACTTTAGCGAGCGTGCCCTTGGGCATGACATTTGCGTTGGATTGCGCGGAGTTGAAGTCGTTCCAGGGTCCGGACATTGCGCGGCTCCTTTCAGTTGGAGGTTGGGACGCGCAGCGGCGTCAGAAGGAGAAAGCCACCCCGGCGACCGGATCGGGACACCGGGCATGGCGAGATGCGCTCAGCCATGGCCGGGCTCCTGCGCGGGGGCGGGATCGTCGGACGTCACCGGCGGCCAGGTCAGGCGTTCGGAGGCAGGCGCCGCGGGGCGCTGGATCTTCTCCATCAGCCGGCCAAGATGCGGGCCCTCGACCCTGTCGAGACGACCGGAGCGGTCCTTGGCGGGATAGCCCCAGGGGTTCAGCGTCTGGCAGACGAAGGCGCGCTGCGGTTGGCCGTTGGCATCGGCGATGTCGGCCATGGTGATGACCTGATCGACGATCCCCGGCAGCTCGAGCCCGGTCTTCGAGCCGTCGATCTGCGGCTGGAAGACCTTGCGGTTGAAGTCGTCGAGCCGCTCGTCGAGGATGCCCACGAACCAGACATGCTTGCCGCGCGTGTGCTGCAGGTGGGTCAGCCACCCGATCATCTCGCGGCCATGTAGCCCATAGGCGCCGCGGATGTCGGGCTTGCCGGTCTTCTCGGAGAACGCCTCGGGCTGGCCGCAGCACCATTGGAAGCAGAGACGACCGGCCACGGTGATCGAGTCGATGAAGACGGTCTCGTATTTTCCGATCACCGCCGGATCGCCGTAGCGCCCGCAGACCTCGTCGAAATGCGCCTGGCTGTAGGGCTGGTCCTCGCGCAGCGCCGGGTTCGGCCCGCCGATGAACACGGCGAAGTCGCGGCATTCCTTCCAGGTGCGGGGCCGGAGCGTGTCGATCTCCAGCCCCTCGACCGCCAGGTCGCCAGCCTCGAGGTCGAGGAAGAGCGTGGTCGAGGCGTTCAGCGTCCAGAGCAGGCTGGTCTTGCCGATGCCGGACCGGCCGAAGATGACGCCCTTGATGCCCTTGCGCTGCGCGAGCCGCTCATCGGCGCCGATGATGGGAAGGGCCATCACTGGCCCTCCTTCTTCATCACCGCAGTGGCGGCGCGATCTGCGCCGATGCACCCCGCCTCGCGGGCGAGCTTGTAGAGCCGCTTCAGCGCGTCGGCGCGGCGGTAGGCGGCCATGCTCTCGCGCTCCGCCTCCACGATCGCGAAGGCGATCTCGTCCACGGTCGCCTCGACGACCGGCAACGGCTCGCGCGGCTCGACACCGGCGCGCTGCGGGAAGGCGATGGTTTCGGGGAGGTCTTCGAGGGCGTAGCTCGCCTTGCGAAGACGGGTGATGTCGTCCGGCTGGTCCGGCATGGCGGTTCTCCTTGGGATGATGTGATCGAGGAGGCGCATCACGCGGCCTCGCGGACGTCGGGCGCGGGCTCGGCGACGTAGATCGCCAGCAGCGGCGTCCCGTCGGCATGGGTGCCGGCGTCCTCGATCTGATAGTTGCGGTTGGGCTCGCAGACCTCGGTCAGTTCCCAGCGGCGATAGAGCCCCGGAAGACGCCTGAAATCCTCGAGCGACAGATCGGCAGTGCGGTTCATGCGTGTCTGCTTTCGGTTGGAGGGAAGGCGCTCGGGGCGCTCGAATGGAAAAAGCCACCGGCGGGACCGGATCGGGACATCGGTTCAGGGGATTTCCTGGAGGGCGTCGTTCAGCCGGCGCATCGCGCGCTGGTACCGCTTGCGAGCGGCGGCCTCGGTCAGCCCCAGTTCGACGGCGACCTCGGCTTGCGAGAAACCCTCGATCGCCACGCGGATCACCAGCAGGGCGTCGTCGCCGAGCAGTTTCCGAACGGCGTCGTTCAGCCGTGCGTACCCGGTTGCGCCGATCCCGCTGTCGCCGCTGTCCGCCACCTCGTCGGGATCGGCGCCGCTGGCGAGATGTTCGCGCGCCGTGTCGCGCTGGCGCACGCGGATCATGTCGCGCTCGACATTGCGCAGGACCGTGGCCGCGATCCAGTTGACGCGCCCGAGGTCGAGGCCGCGGACCGCCTCGGTGGTGCGCGCCAGCACGTCGGACGCGATCTCATCGGCAGTGCCGAGCCTGCGCCAGATCGATCGGCGGCGGATGGCGTCGAGGCCGGGCCAGAGCGCCAGCAGCAGCAACGTCAGCGCACAGTCGGACGCGGGCCCGTCGCCCTGCGCCGCTCTGACGAGCGCGGAGAGGATCAGGTTCTTCTGGCCCTGATCGCCGGTCGTGCCGTGCAGCCCGTCCAGCAGGGCCGCCGGATCCCGGAACGGTGTGAGGGCAGCCTGCGCACGCCGGACGGCGTCGAAACTGCGCTGGAAGTGAAGGTTGGAAGAAGAATGCATGAGGTGATCACGGATCTCGTGCCACGCGATAGACATCGGACGCCTGCCTTGCGGCCAGGCGTCCGGCGCCTTCTCGTGGCCAGGTCAGGACGTCGCGCGTCTCTGCGATTTCAGGGGGTTGGGTGAATGCGGGCGTCAGCGCGCGGGGGCGGTCGCGTTGTTCAGCGTGCCGCAGCCGCGGCAGGTGGCCTGCACCGGGAAGCCCACGAGATACTCGTGCCCCCGCGCGAAGCGCAGGTGCATGCGGCCGTCCCGGCAGACGCCGAGCAGCTTCTCACAGCGCGTGCAGCGCCATTCCGAGTTGTGGGTGGTGGGCTTGGTCTTCGCGGCGCCGGACCAACTCGTCTGGGGCCAGCTGTTCCCTGCAGAGCAGACCCGGATCGTGCAGTTGCTGGTGCGCCGGGTCACCGTGACGTCTGAGGGGCTGGTGATCGATGTCCGGACCGACGGCGTCTCGGGCGTCATGCGCGACATGATGGCGCCACTAAAGAAGGTGGCGGCGGAATGATGAAACTCGACGAGTCCATCCAGATCTTCGTGCCGCTCAAGGTCCGCAAGCAGAACGGGCGGCCGAAGATCATGCCGCCCTCGACCTATCTGCCCAGCGAAGACCGGACGCAGGATCCGCATATCCTGCGCGCCATCGGCCGGGCGTGGGGCTGGCGGCGGCGCATGGAGGCTGGCGAGTTCAACACGGTCACCGATCTGGCGAAAGCCGTAGGGCTTGCCGAACGCCATGTCAGCCGACAGCTCCGGCTCGCCTACCTCGCGCCGGGGGTCCTCAAGCGCTTGGTCTACAAGCGCGAGGTGCCCGCCGTGACCCTGTTGAAACTGACCGATGTCGCGGCCCTGCCATGGCACGAACAGCCGGAGCGGGTGTTCGACTGAGCCTCAGTGAAAGCTCGCCTGAAACGTCGTCGCGGTCAGGGAGACATGCGCGTCCAGCGGCGGATGCAACTCGAACGCCTTCGGCTCGCGTGAGAAGTTCCAGAGCCGGAACAGACGCCATTCCGACCTGCGCTCCTCGGCCACGGCCAGTTCGTTGCGGGTGATGTGGAAGGGCGTGCGCTCCCATCCGTTCGTCGTCTTGACCTCGATTAGCCGGGGCAGACCGTCCGGGGCGAAACTCGCAATGTCGTAGCCCGCGCCGTCGCCATCCTCCTCCGACACCCAGCGCACCTTGCGCGCCAGATCGTCCCGTCCTGCCGAGCGTAGAGACGCCCGTTCATGCGCAAGCACTCGCTCCTCGCCCGCGCGGCCGAGGGCCCGGTTGCGCTCGTCCCGGCCCGCGACGTCGAACTTGCGGGCAATGTGCAGCATCTGGTCCAGTTCCTGCGGCGGCGGCTGGTTCGACAGCGTGGGCGGCGGCCCGATCCAGATCTGCGCCGCCTCGCGTAGGCCAGCGGCGGTTTGCAGCCCCGGTTGGCGCCCGAGCCAGGCCGGGTTCAGCGCCAGCCACCGCGCCACGGCATCCACCAAGGTCATCTGAAAATTGAACGCGGGCTTGTAGCCGGGGATCCAGTCCTCGCCGAGCCCCTTCAGCACCGCGCTAATGTTCTGGTGCTTGAACTCGACGGACCCCTCGGACCGGTCGTTCAGCAGCGGCAGGAATGCGCGGCGGTGTTCGGCCTTGCTGTAGCGGCGCGCGGAGATGTCGTCGGCCAGCATCGCGAAGTAATCCGCGACGATCAGGTCGTTCTCTTCATCTGTCCACGCCCCGTTCGACATTGCGCCAGGCTACGGACGCGAAGTGTGTTTGTCATCAGAGACTTCCGGCAGGGTCCTGGCTCGCTTCGAACGCTGCCGCCTGACTTGGAGATCGGCCGCTACGAAGCCGCCTCCCGACCGTCCTGCGCCTTCGTGTCGGTCTCCGTCACCGGATTATCTCGCGAACGGGACGACCCGATGAACCCGGCAACCCGTTGGAATTTCGAGGATGTTTTGCGCCGCCCTATGGTCGTCGAGGGGCGCTCGAAGAGAGACGCAGGCCATTCGGAGACCCGTTCTGCGTCAAGCGCCCAGTCTCCGAAGGGCGGACGGCCCTGCCAACGCCCTTTGAAACAAAAAGAAAAAAGGCCCCAATCGGGGCCCTTGGACGGATTCAGTATCTGAATGTGGCGGAGCGAGAGGGATTCGAACCCTCGAGACGGTCTCCCGCCTACACACTTTCCAGGCGTGCGCCTTCGACCACTCGGCCACCGCTCCGTGTCGGTCCGTCTAGCCCGCCCGGGCGGCGGGTGCAAGTCAGAGCTTGGAGATGCGCTTCTGGAGTTCGGCCAGTTGGCGGCGGATATCGGCCATGTCTTGCGGGTCGTCGCCCGCCGGGTCGGCACGGCCGCCGGTTTCGCTGGCTGCGGGCGCTGCGGCG
>NZ_JBRBWD010000062.1:0-24057 GCF_052825245.1 Sagittula sp. | reverse complement strand
GCTTTCATGCTGCCCGGTGCCATCCATTACCATCCGCACGGCGCGCTCGCGCACTTCTGGTGAATACTTGTTCGTTGTCTTTGTCATGATGCTCCATCCTACTCATGAGTTGGAGCCTCCGGCAAACCCGGCGCGGTTCAGACCCAAGCGCTACGTGCCTACGCTCAAAATGCCCGGACAACCCAGACTCCGCGCGGCACCGAATATGAGCTGATCGCACGCGTCACACACCGTATCAAAGCGGCAGCAGAAGCTGGTCCAATGGCATATCCGAAACTTGTCGAAGCGCTCTCCGACAATCAAAGGTTGTGGACTACGCTTGCCATCGATGTTGCCGACGACGGCAACGCCCTGCCGCAGGATCTTCGTGCCAGGATCTTTTACCTTGCCGAATTCGTCCAGCAGCAAACGTCCAAGGTCCTGACCCGAAAGGGCCGGATAACGCCGCTGCTGGAAATCAATGCCGCCATCCTCAAGGGGTTGAGCGGCCGGAGGACAAGCAGATGAGCGGACTGGTGCTAAAGCTGGGACCCAGGGAACGGGTCCTGATCAACGGTGCCGTGATCGAAAACGGCGACAAGCGGAGCAGGTTGTCCATCGTCACGCCGAACGCCAACGTTCTGCGCCTCAGGGATGCGATCCATCCGGATGAAGCGCGGACACCGGTGCGGCGACTGTGCTACACGGCGCAGCTGATCCTGACCGGCGATGCGCACCCGGAAGACGCGCGTTCGCAGCTTCTGCCAAGGATTGAGGAGTTGAGCCATATTCTGGTCGATCCGGACAGCCGAAGACTGCTGACACAGGCGACGGATGCACTGCTGGGCGACCAGTTCTACCAATGCCTCAAGGCGTTGAGAGCCCTGATCCCGCGCGAAGACCGGCTTTTGGCAACAGGTGCGAAATAATGCCTATCACGCCCATGATCCCGGGGTCGGGTTTGATCGGATGGCAGGTCCTTCAGACCACGATGTCCAAGCAGAGGACGGCGTTCAACGCCAGCGCGGACCTCGCCCGGGATACCGAGTACTTCAAGGAGAAGATCGGCACCATCGAGTCGGGCGACGATCTGGTCAAGGACCGGCGGCTCTTGAGTGTCGCGCTGGCCGCCTTCGGACTGAGTGACCAGGTCGACAGCACGTACCTCATTAAGCGTGTCCTGAACGAGGGCGCGGAAGACGACGGCGCCTTGGCCAACAAGCTGAAGGATGGCCGCTACATCGCCCTCGCCCGCGCGTTCAGCTTCGAGGAAACCACCAGTTTTCCTTTCCAGGAAGACGGGTTCGCAGGCGACATTCTGGCCTCTTACGATGAGCGCATTCGAGCTGATCTCGCCGACCTGCTGGAACAGCCGGAATACGCGACCAATCCCCTTGCCGCCGCGACGCTTGAAGCCACCGTTCTGGATGGACTCGAGACGACGAAGACTTACTTCAGGGAGTCCATTGGCTCTGTGACCGGTGTGGACGACCTGATGAAGGACAACGATCTTTTGAAGGTCGCGCTCACCGCATTCGGTGTAGAGGATCGCACCAACAGCAGGGCCCTTTTGAAGCGTGTTTTCGAAGAGGGCGCAAGCGATCCCGGAGCCTTGGCAAACGTCCTTGGCGACAGGGGTCTGATCGCGATGACCAAGGCGTTCGGCTTCGACACCGAGCCGACGACAGCAATCAGGACCAATGGGTTCGCGGACAAGATCATCGACAACTATCAGTGGCAGATGTTCGAGGATGCTGTGAACGAGGTTAACCCGACCATCGGCACCGCGCTCAGTTTCCAGCGTGGGGCACCGGCGCTGGCGGGCCTCGACAGCTCCGAAAACACCAAATGGTTCAACGTCTTGGGTGATTCCACCATGCGGGAGGTGTTCCAGACCGCCTTGGGTCTGCCCGGCAGTTTCAGCCAGATCGACATCGACAAGCAGGTTGAGATGCTGAAGGAAAAGGCCGCCAGCCGCTTCGGGATAACACAATTCAAGGATCTTGAAGACGAGACCATCCGCAACAAGGTGATCTACAGCTACCTGCTTCAATCGGATGTGGCCGCCAACGCGGGCTTCGGATCTCAGCAGATTGCGCTAACGCTGTTGTCTTCGATCCAGAACCAGAGCAGGTGACGCCACCCAGCCGCTAACGGGCTTGCAGACCCGGGCGGCCTCGTTGCGGTGCAGGTCGCCGCGGCTTGGCGGACTGGGACCGGCGCAGGATCAACTCCAGCCGTTGAAACGCGCGTTCCGGTCCTGCCGGCGATGACTCCGACAGGAAATCGTCGAGGTCCGACCAAGCCCGGACTGCCTGATCGAGGATCGGATCCTCCCCCTCGCGATACAGCCCGGCACGGATCATGGTTTCGGATCGGGCGTATGATCCCAGAAGTTGCCGGACATCCTGGATCAGCACGTTTTCCAGTTCGTTCGCCGCTTCGGGCAGACTTCGCGAGACGGAGCGCAAAAGGTCAATGGCGGGGAAGCGGCCACGTTCGGCGATCTGGCGATCCAGCACAACATGCCCATCGAGAACGCCCCGCAGGATATCGGCGATCGGCTCTTCCATGTCCGATCCGGCGACAAGCACGCTGAGGACGGCGGTGATGTCCCCCGAACCCTCGACACCGCATCCAGCCCTTTCGGCCAGTCGCATGATCTGGTGTGCGACCGACGGGGGGTGGCCCCGCAGCGCCGGCAATTCGCCGGAGGCTATGGCCACCTCGCGATGCGCCTCGGCGAAGCGCGTGATCGAATCGGCCATGTAGAGCACGTGCTTGCCCTGATCGCGAAAATGCTCAGCAATCGTCATGGCGGCCAGCGGGCAACGGCGCCGTTCCAACGGCGAACGGTCGGACGTCGCGGCGACGACGATACTGCGCTTCATCCCTTCCGGGCCGAGCACCTTGGTGACGAAATCGAGAACCTCACGGCCTCGTTCACCGACAAGCGCAAGGACGACCACGTCCGCCTGCATGCCCTGAGCGAGCTGCGCGAGAAGGCGTGACTTCCCGACGCCCGATCCCGCAAAAAGACCGATCCTCTGGCCCTGCGCGATGGGCAAGAGCGTGTCGAAGACCGACAGGCCGGTGGACAGGCGCGGGCCAAGGCGGCGACGCGCGGCGGCGGGCGGCGGGCTTGCCCGGAAGGGTCGTCGCTTTTGCCCGGGACCCAGCGGCGCGCCGTCTAGGGGGCGACCGTAGGCGTCCACGACCCGCCCGATCCAGCTGTTGCAGGGCGCAAGGGTCGGCGGCCCCAGCACCGCCACCCGGTCGCCCTTGGACACGCCTTCGGCGACCTCGTCCGGCAGCATGGCGACAAGGTCGTTCCGGATGCGCAGGACCTCTCCGCCAAGTGTTTGGGCACCGTGATACAGGCGCAGCCGGTCGCCGATGCTCGCCACTTCTGACAGGCCGCTGACCCAGATCGTCGTGCCGTCGACCGCCTGGACCCTGCCCACGTCGCGCACGGGTTGCATCTGCGCGATCCTGGCGCGCAGGCCGCTGATCTCTTCATCCATCGTACGCTCCGTTCAGGGTCCGCAAACCGTTTCTAAAGGAATCAGGGTTAAGCCTTGATTGAAACAAATCGAGGGAGAATCCCCGATGTTCCAAAATCTGGACGTCTTCAGAACGGCGATGGCGATGGCACGGCATGCGGGCGTGCAGCAGGCGTACTCCGCCCAGAATATGGCAAATGCGGATACGCCCGGTTACCGCGGCAAGGCCGTCGCGGAATTCAATGCGAGTGTGCGCCAGGGCTTCTCGGGTCAGCGCGCCACACGCGACCGGCACCTGAACGGCAGTACCTCGCGTGAACCGGATATCACCGAACGCGACTCGCCCGCCGATCCGAATGGCAACACCGTCTCCGTCGAAGAGGAGATGATGTTTGCCGTGAACGCCAAGCGTCAGCACGACCGGGCCCTCGCGATCTATCGCAGCAACCTGAACATCCTGCGGTCCAGCCTTGGACGCAGATAACGGGAGTCTTTCATGAGCGCTTTTTCAGATGCCCTGTCCGTCACCTCCGGCGGTCTGATGTCACAGGCCGCACGGCTGCGCGTCGTGTCGGAGAACATCGCGAACGTCGACACGCCCGGCTACCACCGGAAGCTGCTGAGCTTCGACGTGACGAAGGACGACTCCTCGCTGTCGCGGGTGGAGCCCGGAGACGTGGACCTGTCGCGCGTTCCCCTCGACGAGGTCTACGATCCCTCGCATCCGCTCGCCGACGAGACCGGCAGGTACCTCGGATCGAACGTCGACCTGATGATCGAGCTGGCCGACGCGCGCGAAGCCCAGCGGTCCTACGAGGCCAACCTCAAGATGTTCGACCAGACCCGCCAGATGTCGAGTGCACTTCTCGACCTGCTGCGCCGCTAAACCCCCAGTGACGCTAAACCCCCAGTGACGCTAAACCCCCAGTGAAAGGTGACCAGAATGGACGTCCGTTCGCTCTATGCAGCTCAGAAATACGCCGCTTCGCGCCCCGCGATGGAGCCCGATCCCGCAGAGCCCAGCAAAATGGAGGCCGACTTTGCCCGCGTGACGGAGGACTTCGTCCGGCAGCTCAGATCGGCAGAGGAAGCCTCTCAGGAAGCGATGACAGGCGATGCCGACCCGCACGCCCTGGTCGAGGCGCTCGCCCAGTCGGAGCTTGCCGTCGAAACCGTGGTGGCCGTCCGCGACAAGGTGGTCGAGGCCTACCAGGAAATCCTTCGGATGCCGGTCTGAGCCGTGCTGAACGAAACTGTCTTCTTCGACACCCTGCGCATGGGCCTGTGGGTCGCTGCCGTCACCTCGGTGCCGATCCTCGCCGCCGCGCTGGTTGCCGGTGTCGGAATCGGGCTTCTGCAGGCACTGACCTCCATCCAGGAAATGACACTGACCTTCGTGCCCAAGCTGCTCGCCATCGTGGCGGTGTTCTGGATGTCCATGAGCTTCATGACGAACACGCTCGTGGGGTTCTTCCAGGAACGCATCTTACCGATCATCGCAGGAGGGTGACATGGAAACCGCCGGTTACATCGCGCTGAGCCGCCAATCGAGCCTGCTACGTGAAATGCAGGTCATCGCCAACAACATCGCAAACGCGAACACCACGGGCTTCCGGCAGGAAGGGATGATCTTCTCCGAGTACCTGTCGGAAGGCGACCGGCTGGATTCGGTGTCGATGGCGGCGGGGCGGATCCACAAGACGTCCTTCGCGCAGGGGGAGCTGGAACCCACGGGCAGCGCCTACGATCTGGCCATCGAGGGGGAGGGGTTTTTCCTCGTCGGGACGCCCAACGGCGAACGCCTGACCCGGGCCGGGGCCTTTTCGCCCAGCGCCGAAGGTCTGCTGGTCACACCGGACGGAAACCCCGTTCTGGACGGCGGTGGCGCGCCGATCTTCGTGCCGCCCGACGCCACGGATCTTGCCATTGCGCAGGACGGCACGCTCAGCACGGGCGGCCGGCCCATCGGCCAGATCGGCGTGGTCCGCCCCGTCGACGAACTGGCCATGGTCCGCGAAGGATCGCAACTGTTCGAAGCCACCGCCGGGTTCGAGCCGGTGGACAACCCGCGCGTCATGCAGGGGTTCACCGAGGCCTCGAACGTGGACACGGTCCTGCAACTGGCCCGCATGGTCGAGGTGCAACGCGCCTACGAGCTGGGCCAGAGCTTTTCCGAACGCGAAGACGAACGCATCAGAGATGCCATCAAGGCATTCATGAAATAGGAGCAGTAGAATGCGCGCCCTCAAGATCGCCGCAACGGGCATGAGTGCCCAGCAGATGCGGGTCGAAGTCATATCCAACAATCTCTCGAACATGAGCACGACCGGCTACAACGCACGCCGGGCGGAGTTCGCCGATCTGCACTACCAGCAGATGGCCCGGGCCGGGACGGTCAATGCCTCCAACGGGACGGTGCTGCCGACAGGCATCCAGCTTGGCCTGGGCGTGCGGCCCGCTGCGGTTTCGGTGCAATTGTCCCAAGGCGCGCTGTCCGCCACCGGGGGCGATCTGGACGTCGCAATCGAGGGCAACGGTTATCTCGAGGTCACGCTGCCCTCCGGTCAGGCCGCATACACTCGCGACGGCGGGCTGAAACGCACGGGCGAAGGTCTGATCGTCACGTCGGACGGGCACCCCGTCGCGCCGGAAATCACGATACCCGACGACGCGCGCCGCATTTCCATCAATGCCGACGGGGAGGTCTATGCCTATTTCGCCGGACAGGCGCAGGCGCAGCTTCTGGGTCAGTTCACCCTGGCCGGTTTTGCGAACGCGAAGGGACTGGAAGCGATCGGCTCCAACCTCTTCGTCGAAACCGAGGCATCCGGCCCGGCAATCCAGTCCACACCCGGCCAGGACGGGCTTGGCACGCTGCGTCAGGGCTACCTCGAAGACAGCTCGGTCGATGCCGTCAAGGAGATCACCGACCTGATCGAGGCACAACGCGGGTACGAGCTGAACTCCAAGGTGATTTCGGCGGCAGACCAGATGCTTGGCGCGACGGCGCAGGTGCGCTGATGCGCCTCGCGCTTGCCATCCTGTGCACACTGGCCGGCGGCGCGCAGGCGGAGACGGTCGTCGCCACCCAGACGATCCGCCCGCAGCAGATCATCTCACCGGACGCCGTCCGGATAGATCAGGTCACGATTTCAGGTGCTTACGTTTCGCTCGACGATGTGATCGGCCAGGAATCACGGTACGCAATCTATCCCGGCAGGCCACTGATGATCGGCTCGGTCGGAGAGCCCGCGCTGGTGGACCGAAATCAGGTCGTCGAACTGATCTATGCGCGCGGCGGCCTGCGGATCATCGCGGAGGGCCGCGCACTGGATCGCGGCGCCGAGGGCGAGCGCATCCGCGTCATGAACAGCGACTCCCGGACGGTGCTGTTCGGAACAATCTCGCCGGACGGATCGGTCCTGGTGACAAAGTGAGGATCTCCATGCTGCGCATCACGTTTCTGATTGCACTGGTCGCGGCCACCGCGGCCTGCGCACGGATGAACCATATCGGCAAGGCGCCCGATTTCACGCCCCAGACGGAAAGCACCGAACGGGTCGCGATGATTGCCTCCGGCATTCCCGAAGTCAGCCCCCCGGGGCGCGCCAGCGACGGTGCTTCGCTCTGGAGCGCAGGTCAGGCCTCCCTTCTCGGGGACCGGCGCGCCATGAAGCGCGGCGACATCCTGACGGTCGTCATCCTGATCGATGACAGTGCGGAGATCCAGAACAGCACCTCCCGGTCGCGGAACGGGTCTGAATCGCTTGCCATCCCGGATCTCTTCGGCGTGCCGGAGCGGATCAACCAGGGGATCACGGACGGCGCCAGCCTCGACAGCGCGGTCGATCTGAACAGCAGCGCCTCTTCAGGCGGGGACGGATCGGTGCGCCGCAGTGAGAGCCTGACCCTGCGCATCGCCGCAACCGTCGTGGACGTGCTGCCGAACGGCATCCTTTCGATCGAGGGCAGCCAGGAAGTCCGCGTCAATTTCGAGCTGCGGGAACTGCTGGTCTCCGGCTACGTCCGGCCGGAGGACATCTCGCGCCAGAACGAGATCACCTACGACAAGATCGCATCCGCGCGGATTTCCTACGGCGGCCGGGGTCAGATCACCGATGTCCAGCAGCCGCGGATCGGCCAGCAGGTGCTCGACGCCGTCCTGCCGTTCTGAGGGGCCAGCATGATCAAGAAACTCCTTCCCATCATCCTCGCCCTGATCGGGACCGGCGCAGGCATCGGCGCGGGCATCATGCTGAAGCCCGCCCCGCCGCCGGAGGCAGAGGTCGCGGCAGTGGACTGCGTGGCCCCCGCAGGGGACGTCGCACACACGACGGTGGAGGCCGCCTCGCCAGAAGAAGCCGCACCCATCACGAACGAATACGTGAAGCTGACCAACCAGTTCATCGTGCCGGTCATGGGAGACGAGCGGGTTCAGGCACTGGTGGTGGCATCGCTCAGCGTCGAGGTCACGCAAGGCATGACCGAAACCGTCTACGCCCGTGAACCGAAACTGAGAGACGTTTTCCTGCAGATCATGTTCGATCACGCCAACATCGGCGGTTTCAACGGGTCCTTCACGGCCGGTCAGCGCATGGACATCCTGCGCAGCGCCTTGCTCGACGGTGCGCGGTCCGTTCTCGGGTCCGAGGCGCGCGACGTGTTGATCACGGAAATCGCCCGCCAAGACGTCTGAGAGCTAGGCCTCGTCCCCGTCTTCCGCACGCCGCATGGCGATCCGCAGTTGACCCAGCGCCTCCATGGCGTCGGCTTCGCGTGTGCGGGACTTGCGGAGTGCTTCCATCTTCGCTTCGCGCCGGATCGTCTCTGCCGCCTCGGTGCGCGAGAACGCCAGGCGCGCGCGGTCGAGCGTCATCAGCTCCTGCGCCCGCGCGCGCGCCGCCTGCCGCAGCATGTCCTGCCGCTTGCGCGCAAGCCAGCCCTGCCACAACGTGTCGGCGCCCAGGATCTGGCGGGCCGTGATGGCGCCCGGATCGGACTGCGCCGCCTTCCGCATGGCGTCGAGCTGGGCCAGCTCGCCATCGATACGCCGGCTTTGTTCAAGGTTGCGGCGATGCGCGTCCAGTTCCTGCTCCAGCAGAAGGCGCGTCGCTTCGGCCAGTTCGTCGTACCTGCTCATTTGCCGTAACTCCGTCTCGCCTTGGCGCGCATGCTTTCCGCGAACCGGATGGCTGCGGCGACCGGGCGGTAGTGTTCGGTCGCGATCTCATCGCCGATCCGGGTGGTAGCAAAAAGCGCGCGCGCGGTAGGCGGATCGGAATGGATCGGCACACCGGCGTCGGCGGCGACCTCCCTGATCCGGGCGGCAACGTAATCCGTGCCCTTGGCGACGCAGACCGGGGCCGAACCGGGCATCCTGCTCCACTTAAGCGCAACCGCGTAATGCGTCGGGTTCACGATCACCACGTCGGCGCCGGGCACATCCGGAAGCATCTGGTTCAGCGCCATTTCCTGGGCGCGCATCCTGCGATGCTGCTTGATGTAGGGATCGCCTTCCGAATCCTTCATCTCGTCCCGCAGTTCCTTCTGCGACATGCGGTTCTTGCGCATGTGCTCCATCCGTTGCCAGAAGGCGTCGATGGCGCCGATGACGATGGCGATCAGGACCACGACCAGCAGGAAGCGAAGCATCAGGTCCGTCATCAGCAACACGGCCTCGGCCGGGGTGCCGAAGACGGTGCCGACGATGCTGTCGAGCTGGTGCTGAAGGAAGACTGCAAGCAGGATGGAATAGATCGTCAGCTTCACGAAGCTCTTGAAGAACTCGAACAACCCACGGCGGCCGAACTTGTTCTTGGCACCTTCGATCGGATTGATGCGGGAGACTTTCGGCTGGAGTTTCGACCCCGCAAAGGCGAAGCCCCTTGTCGCAAACAGCGTCAAGAGCACGAAGACCCCGGGCACGAGAAGAAGCGGAAGGACCGGCGACATGGCCGCCGCCATGATCGACCCCGCGAGAGGCGTGGCGTTTCCGCCAAAGAACGCCTCGGCAATGCGGTCAGGCTGCTCAAGCAGCGGCAGCATGACTTCGGCGAATTGCGTCAGGATGTATCCGCCCGCCGCGACGCCGCAAAGCAGCAGACCGAGGTAGGCCATGGCGGTCAGAAGGTCGGCCGACCGGGGGATTTCGCCTTTCTTGCGGGCCTGGTCCAGCTTTCGCTGGGATGGTTCGTGGCTCTTCTCGGCGGCTTCGTCCTGATCGGCCATGTGTCACCTTGCGAAGGGCGCGACGAGGAATCCCTCGACCGCCGTCAACCAGACCGACAGCATGAACGGCGCCGCCACGAGAAGGGTCGCGATGGCGCCGAAGGTGATCACCGGCGCGCCGACGAAAGCCACCATGAGCTGCGGCATCGCCTTGTTGATGGCGCCGAGCGTCAGGTTGTAGATCACCGACAGGATCACGAAGGGCGCGGCGAGGCTGAACGCCAGGCCGAAGCTTTGAGCCACCCGCGCCCGCCCGGCCTCGGCGATAGCGGACGGGTTCGGGAACTCCATGAAGGGCAGGATTTCGTAGGACAGGACGATGAAGGCGGCGACGTTGACGTGAAACCCCGTGGCCATCAGCAGGGCTAGCGCCGCCATCGTCAGGATGTGCCCGATGGCCGGAAGCGGGTCCATGCCGGACTGCCCGAGAAGCTGGGACAGCGACGTGGACTGCGCCGCGATGGCGCCCGCCGTCTGGATGGCGAAGATGAACGTGCGCAGCATGATGCCGAGGAACAGGCCGGATATCGTCTCTGTCGCGAGGGCCCGCAGGAAGGTCCCCAGCGATGGCCCCGGCAAGGCGATCAGGGGCGCCACGGCGGGCGTCACCACAACGGTCAGAAGCAGCGCAAGCACCAGCCGGACCCGAACCGAGATCACCTGCTCGCCAAAGGCAGGCAGGATGGCCAGCATTGCCGCGATCCGCAGGAAGACGGCAAGGGACATCCACGCCGTGTCGCCCAAAAGTCCCTGCAGGATCGCGAGGCTGGTCACGCCGCCACCACGCCGACCAGCGAGGGCCGCGCCTCCAGCCCGATCTCCTCGAAGGACAGCACCGGGTTGGTCAGACCCTTGGCGACCATGACCGTCCTGAGGAACCGCCGCCGTCGGGCGGAAGTCACGACAGCTGGAAAGATCCCCTTCCCGCCCGCGTCGCCGATGGTCAGCGCAAGACCCTTTGTCAGGCTCTCGAACTGATCCGGCGGCAGGGCGACATCGAGCGCGCCATGCGCGCTTTCGACCTGGTAGGACTGGAACGTCTCTTCCCACTCCGGCGCGAGTTGCACGAGGGGGATCGTCCCATCGTCGCGGCGCATCCCTGCGACCAGCTGGAACCCGAGCCGCTGGCGCACGTGTTCGCAGATCGCCTCCGGCTGGCTTTGCTGACCGCGCATTTCCGCAATCGTTTCAAGGATCAACGGCAGGTTCCGGACCGACACCTGCTCATCCAGAAGCAGGCGGAGAACCTGCAACAGCGTGTCGATCTGCACCTTGTCCGGGATCAGTTCGTCCAGCAGCTTGCGGTTTGCCTCCGCCCGGACGGGATTGGACAGCGTGACCATTTCATCCAGCAGGCGGCGCAGTGCCTTCAGGGACAACAGTCGGCCAAAGTTGCGGCGGATCACCTCCAGCAGGTGGGTGGCCAGCACCTCTGTGGGCGTGACGATGGTGGCGCCGGTCATCGCGGCCCTGTCCTGATCGCCGGGCCTGATCCAACGGGCAGGCGCCCCGTAGACCGGTTCGGTCACATCGTGTCCGGAGGGCAGGCTGTCACCCGCATCAGGAAGCAGCGCCAGAACCATGTCGGGGTTGAGTTCGCCCCGTGCCATTTCCACCCCGTGAATGCGGACGACATAGGTCCCCGTCGGCAGGGAGGGCGCGTCCGTCAGCCGGATTTCCGGAAGGATCAGGCCGAAGTTGGACGCGATATGCGTGCGCATGTTGGAGATCCGGATGTCCAGGCCGGTGCCCGGATCCAGCACCATGTTGACGAGGTCCGGCGCGAACTCCACATGGATGTCGTCGAGGTCGAGCACATCGCCCATCCGCTGGCGCGCCGGCTCCTCCTCCTGCTCCTTGTCCTCTTCCGTTTTCGGTTTCTCCGGCGGGCGCTTTGCGATGTGCCACGCCGCCCAGCCAAGGACAGCACCACCCAGAATGAACGGAACAAACGGCAGGCCCGGCACGAGCGCAAACAGAACCATCAGGATCGCGACCGTCGCCAGAGCCGCCGGATGACGGCCAAGCTGGGTGATCATCGCCATGTCGGTCGAGCCGGTCGCACCGCCGCGCGCCAAGAGAAGACCGGCGGCGATGGAAATGATGACCGCCGGGATCTGGGACACGAGCCCGTCGCCCACCGTCAGGATCGCATAGGTTTCCATGGCGTCGCCCAGCGGCATGTCATGCACCGCGACGCCCATGATCATCCCCATGACGAGGTTGAGCAAAGTGATCAGAAGCCCCGCGACGGCATCGCCCTTCACGAACTTCGAGGCGCCGTCGAGCGACCCGAAAAACGTCGTCTCGAGCTGTTCAGTTTCGCGGCGCGCCTTTGCCTCTGCGTGGTCGATGGCACCCGCGGACATGTCTGCGTCGATGGCCAGCTGCTTGCCCGGCATCCCGTCGAGAGCGAAGCGGGCCGAAACCTCGGCCATCCGGGCCGAGCCCTTGGTGATGACCGCGAAATTCACGATCATCAAGACGCCGAACACGACAAGCCCGAGGAAGACGCTGCCGCCCATCACGAAATTGGCGAAACCCTGGATGACCTCACCCGCCGCGTGTGTACCGGTGTGCCCTTCGCCGATGATCAGCTTCGTCGAACTCACATTCAGCGACAGCCTGAGCATCAGCGAGGTCAGCAGGATCGTCGGGAAGGCCGAGAAATCGAGCGGCCTTTCGATGAACAGCGTGACGGTGAATATCAGGATCGCGAGGCCGAAGGAAACGGCAAGGCCGATGTCCAGGACCCATGACGGCATGGGCAGGATCATCATCACGATGATCGCCATGAGCGCGAGCGCCAGAAGCACCGTCGGCTTGAACAGCTGGGATGCGTCGAGTTTCATGCGAAGTGACCGCAGATTTCAGGACACGTCCACGGCTTTGTGACCTCCAGGACTGACCCGGCCCACTTCGCTCTGTCGGTCCCGTGTTTGAGGACGCTCTGCGATACCATCTTGCTCCGCCCCGTTTCGCGAAAATTCTCCTGAATTTTGCTAGGGCAAAATGGTTTAGAATGGGTGTTCAGATCAGCTGTCAGGGGCCACACGCGTGGTTTCGAGCAGGCTGCGGATCGTGTTCCGGGAACTCTCGCTCTCGGCAAAGATGTCCTCGGCGGCCCGCAGCGTGACATCAGTGTCGCCCATGGTCGTGCCTGCCTGCTGAAGCATCCTTGCGGCTTCGCTCATCACGCTGTCCGAGCCGTTGGCCATCTCCTCCCAATTGCCGGAGAGCCAAGCAGAGGTCGCAGCCGCGTCTTCGGCACCGACCTCACGAAAGATCCTCTCGGCAAAGACATGGTCACCCATCTGTCGACGCGCCTCCGCGCGCATACGTTCGACGTCTTCGCCCCTCAGCCCGATCAGCTGGATTTCCGCTTCCTCGGGTTCGCCAAGATCCATCAAAGCCGCTGCCCGGATCACGCGGATCGCCCTGTTGTCACCCTGCCCGGCGACCAGATCCAGCTGCTCCAGCGCCACATCGGCCATTCCAAGGCCGACAAGACGCTGGGCAATGCTGAGGATCGTTGCGTTGGTGACGCCGCGCTCTCCGCCGTGGGGATGGTCCGTGGACAGGGCGTGTTTCAGGAAGGTCAGATCCTCAGCCCGGTTCACAAGCTGGTGGAAAGCCAGTTCCCGTGTCTCTGCCTGAATGTCGTCCGGAATTCCCTTTGCGTCGTCCATCGCCGTGAACGCCTGGTCGAAGGCACCGTTCTGCAGAAGGGATCGGATATGCGCCTGCCAAAGCACCGCGCCCTGATCCGTGTTCCGGTACTCGTTGGCATAGGCGTCCGCGAGTTCGACGATCCTTTCGGGCAGCAGTTCATTCTGTGCCTCGGCCAGTGAAATGCGTGCCTTTATGGCCTCCGGCGTCTGTGGCGTTCCGTTTTCCGACAATGGTTTCAGGCGCGTTTCCGCTTCGGCCAGATTGCCGTCCTTCAGGTCCATGTTGGCGCGGCCAAGCGCGACGCGGTCGGATTCGGAGCCAAAAGCACGCTCCATCCGGACATAGACTTCGCGGGCGGCGTCTGTGAACCCGGCACCCGTCAGGCGTTCCGCGAGCAGCGGACCGAGATGTTCCTTCAGATGCTTGGGCAGCGCTTCGAACGACTGGAGGATCAGGTCGGTCTCGAGATGCGCGCTGCTTGAAAGGTTTTGCGTGGACAAGACGGCCCAGAGCGCGGCGGCACCTGCACAACTTTCCTGTCCGGCGAAGAACCTTCCGGGATCGGGGCGCCCATCCACCAGGAAACTGAGCGAGGTCATCAGGGCGTCCGGTTTTCCTTCGCTCATTTCGAGGATGACCTTCGCCTCAGCGCCAAAACCGTAATGCAACAGGCTGCGGGCGTAGGATTTCAGGGCGGATTGGTCGATGCGGTCGAACTCTCCGAACAAAGCGCTGCGGCGCTTCGACATCACGACCACGGCCTCCGACTCCGGTTCCGACCAATGGGCGATGTCGAGTTTACTGTCGGGGACACAGGTGTCCGCGCCGATGGAGACACGTCCGGCCCTGAGCGTTTCGTGCGTCGCGTTGGTCAACCCCGCGACGAGTTGTCTTGCGAGGTCAGCGGAGTCCGCCGACATGCGGGCCTCGCCCGGAGGTACAAGGTCCTCGCCGCGGTTCGGTTCGGACTGCGATTGCACGGTCTGGATGGAGGGGCTGAGCAGACCACGCGTGGCCGCCACAGCAAGGTCGGATGCGATCTGTTCGCCAAGGTCGGGGGCGCTGTTGGTCGGCTCGCTGTCTTCGGTCTCTGCCTGCTGTGTTTGCCGGCTCACGGTATTGTCCGGGTTGCGCATTTTCGGCAGCAGCGGATCGGTCTGCCGGCCCGGACCGATACCTGCCGTTTGCCCAACGCGCACCCTGCTCAGGTCCGCAACGAGAGGGCTGACTGCCGCGGCAGGGGACGGCTGAGGCGATTGAATCTCAGACTGCCGGGGTTCGGCCTCGGGCAAGGCGGCGCCCTCAACCTCTGACAGATCGAGCACCAGCAGGTTCGAATCGACGAGGAAACTGTCGGCCTCACACCTGCAGGCCAGTTTGACCACCAACGACCCGTTGCCGATCGCCGTCAGATCGGCGATGCGGCTACGGTCAATGCGTTGAAATGCCTCCGAAAGATCGAAGGTAACAGACGGATCTCTGATCCCGACGGTGACTGTCCCGGCGCCGGTATTGACGTCCCAGTCTGCACCGTTCGGCAGTTGCAGGACCAGCCTCGTGAAGTCGCCGTGCTCCCCGGTGCGCACGACCAGCGGTTGCGCCTGGGCAACCGCCGCCGTCGCGATCAGGAAGACGACCATCAGCCATCGGGTCATGCCGCCTCCTGCTTGACCGATTTCAGGGCCTCTTCGAGATCCTCAAAGGTCGGGCGGAAATGCCCCGGTGTGTTCTGCCTTCCGACTTCGATGCAGATGTTGGTTGCGTGGTTGTGAAGGTTGGCGACAAGGACCTCCCGGATCAGGTGATAGAAATGCATGTCCTCCTCGGCGACCGCCTTGACCTTGCCCGCGAAGGGACCGACCAGCCCGTAGGCCAGGAAAACGCCAAGGAAAGTCCCCACCAGCGCGCCGCCGATCAGCTTGCCCAGAACTTCGGGCGGCTGGTCGATGGAGGCCATGGTCTTGATCACGCCCAACACCGCCGCGACGATCCCCAGCGCCGGAAGCGCGTCGGCCATCGACTGGAGCGCATGGCTCGAATGCATCGCGTGATGCTCCATCCCCTCCAGACGTTTGTCGAGAACCTCCTCCACCTGGTGGGGGTCGTCGTAGTTCATCGAAACGGAGCGCATGGTGTCGCAGATCAGCTCGATCGCGTACTTGTCGCCCAGGATCTTCGGATATTTGCCGAAGATCGAAGATTCCGACGGGCTTTCAATGTGTTCCTCGATCGCGACCGGGTTCTGACGGGCAAGACGGATCAGTTCGAACAGAAGGCACAGAAGATCCCGGTAATCCTCGTGCTTCCACTTCGCGCCCTTGAAGACCTTGCCGATGTCCTTGAGGGCGTGTTTGACCGTGCCCCCGTCGTTGCCGATCAGGAAAGCCCCGGCCGCTGCGCCGCCGATCATCATGAATTCGAAGGGGAGCGCCTTGAGGATGATGCCCATCTTGCCGCCGGCGGCGAGGTATCCCCCGAACACCATGGCAAAAAGAACGACGATCCCGATGATTCCGAGCATGCTGAAAGCTCCAACTGCATTTCCCGGGCCAGACTGGCACCGAGCCGTTAAGAAAGCCTCTGCCGGGCTGTCACATCACCACAAAATCCGCGTGAAGTGCGCCTGCCGCCTTGATGCTCTTGAGGATGTCGATCATGTCGCGCGGGCTGACACCCAGCGCGTTCAGGCCTGCGATCACCTCGGAAAGGCTGGTCCCGGTCGGAACCTCGGCCAGCCCAATCCCCGGCTCTTCCTCGATGGAGGCGCCGGTGCGCGGCACCACCACGGTTTCCCCGTCGGCGAAGGGGTTCGGCTGGATGGCAAGCGGGGCCTCCTCGATCCTAAGGGTCAGGTTGCCCTGCGAGACGGCGACCCGCGAAATCCGGACGTCGGCCCCCATGACGATGGTGCCCGAGCGTTGATCCACCACGACACGCGCCCGGCGCTGCGGTTCGACGGCAAGGTTCTCGATGGCGACGACCGCGCGGGCCGGGGAAGACGCCCCAGTGTTCTGCAAATTCACCTGTATCGTGCCCGCATCCATCATGACGGCGGCGCGTCGCCCGAGAGAACGGTTGATGACGTCCTCGATCCGGGCCGCGGTCGTGAAATCCGGCTCCCTCAGGG
Organism: Sagittula sp.; assembly: GCF_052825245.1. Classification (NCBI taxonomy): domain Bacteria; kingdom Pseudomonadati; phylum Pseudomonadota; class Alphaproteobacteria; order Rhodobacterales; family Roseobacteraceae; genus Sagittula; species Sagittula sp. Next base: position 7,548 of record NZ_JBRBWD010000062.1, on the reverse strand, counting down.
CAAGGCGCAGCGATGACAGGTTGGCGAAATCGAAGGGCACTTCCCTCTCCACCCGTGCGCCGGAGGGAATGACACCGGAGGTCGGCACCCCCTGGACGACGCGCGCGGCATCGCCTTCTGCTTCCGCCCCTCCGGCAATGACGGTGCCTTGGGCTACCGCATAGATCTGACCATCCGCGGCGTTGAGCGGCGTCATGATCAGGGTGCCGCCCAGCAGGCTCTTGGCGTCGCCGATGGCCGAGACCGTCACATCGACCTGCCCGCCGGTGCGCGCGAACGGCGGAAGGCGCCCGGTCACCAGAACGGCGGCCACGTTGCGCGGCCGGAACTGTTCGCCGGTCACGTTCACACCCAGCCGTTCCAGGATGTTGGTCATGATCTCTTCGGTGAAGGGCGAGTTCCTCAGCCCGTCGCCCGTGCCGTTGAGGCCGACCACGAGGCCATAACCGACGAGGTCGTTGGACCGGACGCCATCGACCTCGACAAGATCCTTGATGCGGACGGATTGCGCGGCTGCGGGCAAGGCCATCGCAGCCACGATCATGAAGAGGGAAGCCAGACGTGTCAGCATCACAGGAACTCCGCCAGGGACAGTCGCTGCGAGCGGACCGTCATGGCATAAAGGCTCTCCAACTGCGCGCGGATGCTTTCGTAGCGGGAGGCCGTTTCATACTGATCCGCCCCGACCAGATCGAGACGCGCCATGCTGGTGGCCGTCCGTTCCGCCGCGTTGCGTGTGTTGGTTTCCTCCACCCGCGCTTCGAGCGCGCCCAGCCCCGCCCGCAGTTCGACGATGTCCTGCTGCGCGCCCAGAAGGTTGCGCCCGGAGGCTGCCAGCATCTCTACCTGCAGGTCCTGCGAGAACCCGAGGGACGAGTCCGTCGCCAGCGTAGCCATGACCAGCGGCTTCAGCACCTCCCTGAAGACCGGGTCGGTGGCGCGGATGTCGACGTTTGCGGTTTCCGTTTCGCTGAGCCGCAGGGGGGAAATCCCGGTATTCGACCCCTCGTAAGTCACCGTCTCATACGTGCCGCCCGCCCCGAAAAAGGTGTCGAGCGCGGTCTCCACGTCCGTCATCGAGGTGGCGCCGGCAAGGCTGGCGCGGACGTCGGTCAGCAGGTCCTCGATCCCCTGAACGGCGCGGCGGTCGGTCGCCGTCCCGGAAAAGAGGAACCGCCCCGCAACGCTGCGGTTGAGCCCGTTCAGGATCTGTCCCAGCGCATTTTCCGCATCCTCGGACATTGTCTTCAACAGCGGTCCGTTCGGCGTCAGCTCAGCCGAGATGAGCGTCTGCGACACCATTTCCGACCGTGTCTGGATCTCGTCGAGGGTGGTCTGCATCGAGCTGGTCAGAAACGTCGCTTCCGTGGTGTTGATCCGGTAGGCCTCCAGCCGTGAAAGCGACCGGTCGATGGCCTGCAACCCGGTCAGGTCGCCGTTCAGGTGCTTCCCGGGATCCTTCACGAATCCCGTGGAAACCTCCACCGCCAGCTTGTCCATTTCCTCGCGCAGCCTGACCTGGTTCGTTCGCAGAACCAGCGCGCGCGCCATGTCGCCGATGACTTCCATGGGAATGTCTCCTTAGATTGACAGCAGACGCTCGAACAGGTCGTCGACGGTCGAGATGACCTTTGCGTTGGCCGTGTAGTACTGTTCCACCTGCATCAGCTTCTGAAGCTCCTGGTCGGTATCGACACCCTTGGAGAGCTCCATCTCGCGCAGGGTCCGGTTCTGGGCCGACAGGAAGGTGAATGCGTTTTCCGACCGCACGCGTTCGCCGGCGACCGAGGACGAGAACTGCGACACCTGGTCGATGAACGTGCGGGCGATGCTGGGCAAAGCAGCCGATCCGGGCACGTTCGAGGCACCCAGGGCATCCGCGATCCCCTGCAGGAGGGTCGCATATCCGACCTCTCCGGCGGCGGCGGCGCCGATCCCGTCACGAATGCGCCAGGTCCCGCCGCCCGCCGGTGCAAGCACTGCGTTGAGGGAGATCCGCCCGGCGATCCCGGTTTCGTTCGCCGCCGCAAAGGCGATGCCGTTGTCGGTGAAAAAGCCCGGATCGGTGGCGCCAAGTGTGGTGTCCGGACCGCCTGGACCAAGCCGTTCGATCAAGTCGCGGGCGATGCCGTCCAGCTCCGCCTGCCGGTTCACCGCCGTCACGTCGCGTAATTCGAACTGCGCGGCGAGGCTGCCTCCGGCGAACATGCCGTTGGTGGACGGGTCGATCGGCGTGCCGTTCAAGGTCAGACCGGACAACCCGCCGCCGCCCAACGTCGTGGCTGCATCAATGGAACCGGTGGTGCTGAAGCCGACCTCGTAGGCCTTGCCGTCCAGCAGGATGCCACCCCTTCGCGTGAACAGGGCGATCTGGCCGTGCTCCCGCTCCACCACGCGCAGGGGCACGATGCTGGAGATTTCGTTCAGCAGGGCCTGCCGTTCATCGAGAACCGAGGCCGTGTCCGTCCCGGAGGCTTCGGCCTTGCGCACGATATCGTTGATGACCTCCAGCCGCGACACGGCCGCATTGAGCGTGGACACCTGCTTGGCAATCGTAGTGTCGGCGGTCTGCCGGGCGAGCTGCACCTCAAAGGAAAGGTCGTTGATGGCGTTGGTCAGATCGGTCGCCGTGACGGCCACCAGTTCCAGCCGCTGCGCGGACGCCGGGTTCGAGGACGCGGACAACAGCGCGTTTTCGAAGGCGGTGATCCGGTCGGTGAGGGAGCCGGACGTCCCCGACTCCCCGACCAGTGTCTCGAGCCGTTTCGCGAAGGCGTACATGTCGCTGCCGCCCGCAAGCTGGGAATCCGCCACCATCCGGTCGGCCACCAGAACGGGATCGTACTGCCGGACGACACCCGCGACGAGAACGCCGCCACGTGTGCCGGATCCGAGCGCGCTCAGTTCCATCGTCCGCCGCCCGTAGGCCTCGTTCGTGGCGTTCGCGATGTTGGTCGAGATCAGCGATGCTGCGCGCGTGTTGGCTTTCAGGCCGGACATCGCGGCGTTCAGGGCTCCCGTCAGGGACATTTAGCGCCCTCCTTTTGTCAGGATCGGTTTCGGATCAGCGCTTGATGTTGGTGGTTTCCTGCAACATCTCGTCGACCGTTTGAATGACCTTCGCGTTGGACGAATAGGCACGCTGCGTCTGGATCATGTCGGTCAGTTCGGCAGCCACGTCGGTGGTCGATTCCTCGCGTGCGTAGGGAACGATCTCTCCTGTTGGGCCGTCGCCGGCATCCCAGAGGAAGAAGCTGCCGCTCTCTGCCGAGGGCTGGAACAACTGGTTGTTCAGCGCGATCATGCCGTTCGGGTTCGGAACGTCGACCAGCGGGATCTGGAAGATGACAGCGCTGGCCCCGGTGTCGAAGTAAGCGTAGACCCGCCCGCTTTCATCGACTTCAACGGAGGTCATGTTGCCCGCAGGCGACCCGTCCTTTGCGATGTTCAGTGGCGCGAAGCTGTCGGAGCGCTGGGTCAAGCCGTTGTTGGTGAAGAGCTGTCCGATGCTCAGTTCGATCGGGCCGCCCGCTGCGTTCACGATGACGGAGCCTGCCACGCCGTCGTAGGCGCCGCCGGCACTGATCGGTGCGCTGACGCTTGCCAGTGTGCCGCCCGCCGATGGCGTATTGTCGAAAGTCACTGTGTAGTCGCCGATGATTGCGCCGCCACTGGCGGAATCGGTGATGACCATCGTCCATTCGTTAGAAGAGCCGGTGGCCGGGACGGTGGGCGTGAACGTCACGTTCAGCGATTCCGATCGGCCAAGGTTGTCGAAATATTCGATGGGCAGTTCCAGCGGATCACCGGAGGCGCCGGCGGTCGTCTGTGTCGCCGGCAGGTTGACGCCCATCGTGATCGCGGTCGTCGGTTCGCTGAGATACTGGTTCAGCGCGATCTGGATAGGCTCGAGGCTGGCAGATGTGTCGCGGGCCAGGTTCGGAATGCTGCCGTCCGCATTTGCCCGCCAGCCCAGCAGCATGAGGCCCGATTCCGTCCTGAGATACCCTTCTGCATCCAGCCGGAACGATGCCGTCGTCGTCATGAACATCTGCGGATTGCCGTTGCCGGCCAGCACCTCTGTCGCCTGGGCCACCGGAAGGAAACCGGTGCCGCGGACGGCGAGGTCAGTGGCGTTGTTCGTCGTCACCAGCGCGCCGTGCTCCGCGACGAGCCGGTTGGTCTGCGTGCGGACACCCCCGGCGGTGTAGGTGCCGGAGTTTCCCGAGGTCACCATGGCGGAAAATTCCGTCTCGACGCGCTTGTAGCCTTGCGTCGCAGAGTTGGCGATGTTGTCGGAAATGGTCGCCAGCCGCGTCGCGTTTGCCGAAAGGCCTGCAACACCTGCGTTGAGAGAAGATGAGATCGTCATTGACACGCCTTTCTGCTGTCTCGCTCAAATTTCGAGACAACTGATAAGGCCGCCGGTTTAACGCCCGGCTAACAGCTAAAATCCGATCCAATCTCGGGCCCGTCACAAGTCACGCAGAAAGACCACCTCGATCCGGTTGTTGCGGGGGTTCATCGGATTGGCGTGCACCGGTTCCCGGTCGGCGTAGGAGGTGACCCGCTTGATGCGGTTCTCCGACACCCCGTCGCCGGTCAGCAACTCGCGGAAGGCGGAGGCGCGCAACCCGGAGACATCCCAGCTTGGATCCCGAGCCAGAACAAGGGGATAGGACGCGACGTGCCCCTCGATCGCCATCTGGTTGGTCACCACTTCGGACGCTCGCGCCAGGACAAGCGCCAGATCCTCCAGCAGGGGCGTCGGTGTCGCTTCGCCGGTGAAGAGGCGGGCGTGCTCGGATTCGAAGAACTCGATCACCAGCCCCTCATCGGTGACGCGTGTGACGATGTGCTCCATCAGTTCGTCGGCGACCATGCTCTCTCCGCCGCGGCCCATGAGCATCTCTTCCACCTCCTTGAAGGCTTCGTCCATGTCTGCGGCGTCATCGCCGGTATCCCCCTCGGTGAAGGTCCCCTGTTCGCCGTTGGAGGCGGCCGGGTTCAGACTGGTGGAACCGGAGCCCATGCGCGGCAGGGTGTTTTCCGCAAACACGGAGTCACCACCCAGCGGGCCATCCCCGCCACCGGACACACGGGCCATGGCGACCGTCGGGGTGAAGTAGTCGGCAATACCCTTGCGCTGCTTCTCCGTTGTCGCGTTCAATAGCCACATCAAAAGGAAGAACGCCATCATGGCCGTGACGAAGTCGGCATACGCCACCTTCCACGCCCCGCCATGGTGCCCGTCGCCGCCGACGACTTTCTTCCGTTTGATGATGATAGGCGCAAGTTCATTGTCGCCGCTCATCGCACTCACCTTTCTCCCACCGGGGTCAGGTTTATGCGGCGGCGGCTTACCACCGCCTTAACGAGTCAAAGTGTCGGGTTAATTTTGCCAGACTCACAACCGTGCTCATAATCACACAGACCCGGCGGCGAACCGTGCAAATTTATGGACACGAACATGGCAAAACCGTAGCAAGAGTGCGGGCCAAGAAGAGCAGAGGTAAGAACATGCCGGGTATCCCTTCCCGACACTCACGACGCGGACGGATCGTCGGGGCGCTTCTCGGCTCCGTCGCAACGCTCTGGTCTTCTGCCGCGGTACCGCAGGAAGGCCGCGACGGCGCCACCATGAACCTCTACGGGACCCCGGGCCTCGTCGACATGCCGACAGCCGACAGCCGAAGTCCTGCCGGATGCGACGCTCAGTGCAACCTATGGCGGATTCGGAAACTACACCCGCTCAACCCTGAGCTTCCAGATCACGCCCCGCTTGTCGGGCAGCTTTCGCTACTCGGAACTGAAGGCCTTCCCCTTCGCGGTCTCCGAAGACTACTTCGACCGCAGCTTTGACATTCGTTACCTTCTGATGAAGGAAAGCGGCTGGCGCCCGGCCATCGTGGTCGGCATGTCGGACATCATCGGTACGGGCGTCTACAGCGGCGAATACGTCGTCGCGACCAAGACGCTGATGCCCGGCCTCAAGGTGACCGGCGGGATCGGCTGGGGCCGCTTCGGCAGCGAAGCGACGCTCGGATCTCTCGGGACCCGTCCGACGACCGTTCTCGGCCAGGGCGGCAAGTTCACGACCGACCGCTGGTTCCGCGGCGACATGGCCGCGTTCGGCGGTGTCAGCTACGCCCCCAACGACCGCTTCAAGTTCAAGGTCGAATACTCCTCCGACCAGTACGAACGCGAAGTTGCGAGCGGCGGTGTCGAGCACAAGTCGCCCTGGAACTTCGGCGTCGATTACAAGCTCTGGCAGGGCGCGGGCCAGCTTTCGCTCTACAGTGTGCTTGGCAGTGAGGTTGGCGCGCAGCTGACGGTTTACACCAACCCGAAGACGCTGGGCGTTCCCGGCGGGGTCGAGCCGTCCGGCCTGCCCGTCGCCCCCCGTCCGGCCGGCGCCGCCGCCGACCTTGGCTGGACCGTCGACCCGCAGAAGACCACCGCAGCGCAGACGCAGCTTGCCCAGACGCTAGCCTCGGAAGGCATCAGGCTGGAGGGCATGACCCTCGAAAGCCGTCGGGCCGTCGTGCGTGTGTCCAACCCGCGCTTCAACTCCGAAGCGCAGGCGCTTGGCCGTATCGCCCGCGTCATGACCCGGACACTTCCCGCATCGGTCGAACAGTTCGAAATCATCCCGATGGTCAACGGCATGGCCACGTCGTCGGTCGTCATCATGCGCTCCGACCTCGAACGCGAGGAGCATGAGGCCGCCATCGAGATCCTGCCGCGCGTGCGCTTCTACGACGGTTTCGGGCGCGAGCCCGAGGCATATCAGTCGTCCTATCCGCAGTTCGATTGGTCGCTTGCTCCCTACCTCGACGTGTCGGTCTTCGACCCCGAAGAGCCGGTCCGGACCGAGGGAGGCCTGCGCGGCACGTTCAGCCTCGACGTCACACCGAACCTCGTGTTCTCCGGGTCGGCCTCCTACCGTGCCACGGGCAACATCAGCGACATCAGCCGCCGGGATGAATCTGGCCTGCCGCGCGTTCGCACGGATGCTCCGGTCTACGCCGCAGAGGGTGACGAAACCATCGAGAACCTCCAGCTCGCCTATTACGGGCGCCCGGGCAAGAACCTCTACGGCCGGATCTCGGCGGGCTACCTCGAAGAGATGTACGGCGGTGTCTCGGCCGAGATCCTCTGGAAGCCGGTCACCAGCCGTGTCGCCTTCGGCGCGGAAGTGAACTGGATCCAGCGCCGCGACTACGATCAGCTTTTCGGCTTCCAGTCGATGACCACCACCGACCCGGTGTCCGGCGTCAAGCGCGAAATCCCGGAGTTCAACGGCCATGTCTCGGCGTACTACGACTTCGGCAACGGCTTCCACGGCCAGCTTGACGTGGGCCGCTACCTGGCCTGCGACATCGGTGCCACCGTGGGGCTCGACCGCGAGTTTGCCACCGGCTGGAGCGTCGGCGCCTATGCGACCGTCACCGATGCCTCTGCCGAAGACTTCGGCGAAGGTTCCTTCGACAAGGGTATCCGCGTCACGATCCCGATCAGCTCGCTGCTCAACGTCCCCACCCGGCG
>NZ_JBRBWD010000061.1:0-61355 GCF_052825245.1 Sagittula sp. | reverse complement strand
TCAACAATCGCCGCCTTCTCGAACCCATCGGGAACATTCCGCCCGCAGAGGCCGAGGCAAACTTCTACGCTGCTCGGGAAACATCAGGCATGGCCGCGTAACTAAGACAAATCAGCCTCCGGCAAACCCGGCGCGGTTCATATCGCCGCTGGGTCAGTTCTCAGTGACATCCAACAATAGCGTCGCTTCGGAGATTCTATACATATGAAACAACGAGAATTTCCGTCCGTGGCGCGCCTCTGAGCACCTCGACGATCATCGCGACATTTGCCGATGTCAGGGATTTCCTCCGCTTCTCGAAGTCTTACCCAAAGCCCCTGATCAAGGAGCTGGACAAGCTTCTCCAGAAGCTGCGGGACCGGTCCAGCGTGGAGACGGCCCGGAAATTCGCAGCCCTCGCCGCGATCGACATCACCACCATTCATCCGCGCGCCGTGGCAGTCCTCGAAGATGTGCCACAGCAAACCAACCCGGCAAAGCGTGTCATCAAGCGCAACAGAGCCATGGCGATCGCGGTGCCCCCGCTGACACCCCTTCGACGTGAATGGCATGATCTCAGGTTCGGCCGCGACCTCGTCTGGACCGAGGGCCGTTATCGCCTCCGGGACTACAAGCTGCGAAAGACCCGGCACCTTCCCGGCCGGGAAGAATACCCCGGCTCCGTTCATCCGAGCGTCCAGCTTTTCGTCGATGCCCGCGTGCTTCAGGATGATGACCCAAAATACCTCGACGCCCTGCGCGACGCGGCCGAGGAAGAAGAATGGCCGCTATTCGTCCATCCAGATGGCACGCTCGTTGCCGAGAATTACGTGTCGCAGGTCTGGTCAACCGAGTTTGGCACCGGCGCGCACATCTGCCGATCCATCGTCTACGACGTGGTCTTCGCGATCAGCGAGGATGCGACGCTGGCCGGCATGTTGATGAACGATCACACCTCGCAGCAGGCGCGGAAGAAATACACCGGCGACCGCGCCAAACAGGCCTCACTGGCAGCCGCCGGGAAAGAGATCGACGACATCTTCGACGCGTATGATGCATGAGCTGGTTCCTACAGATGGCATCCCAGTTTAGCTTGCTGGCACGGACGTCCCGGTAGAGCTCCTTGGCCGAGGCGGTCGTCAGGCAGAACGATGATGCTCACTCCGCCGGCTCCGCGGCCGCCGGCAGGCTGCGCTGCATCTTCCGCTCCCACGTCTCGATCAGGAACAGCGCGACGGTGCTCGAGGCGTGGATCGCGAGACGCGCGATCCGCGGGTCAATCTGGCGGTGACCCCGCTCCCGGCCGTGGGCGTCGCCGCCATGGGTGCGCAGCGCCCCGATCCCTTCGGTGGCCGTTGTCAGGCCGCTCAAGACCTTGCGGATGTCGCCGGCGATCAGATCCGGCAGATCCGTGCGCCCGGGGGAGAGGCCGAGCGGTTCCTGGACCGCACGCACGAGCGCGGAGACGTCCTTCTTCGCCGGCAGATCCAGTCCGAGCTCGACAAGGATCGAGCAGCAGACTGCCTCCAGAGTTGCGCACGCGGCCGTCACGGCGTCCTCGGGGTCTTCCTCAGCGTTTCGGGTGGCGCGATCGAGATCCCGGCTCACCGTCCCGAAATCCAGCGTCGCGGTCTTCTCGGCGATGGCGCCGACTACAGCGGCCCCGGAGCCGCGCTTGCGCAGGATCGCCCTGCCCCCGAGCAATGCGACCTCGAACCCGTCCGGCGCGAGATGCAGATTCAGGTGGTCGAGTACGGCCTGTGTCTTCTCCGGCTCCCGCGCGTGGTTTCTGGGGTCGGCAACCTTTTCGATCGCTCGGCCGATCAGCTCGTCACCGTTCTCCTGTCGGGCGGCCCAGTTGAGGCAACCTCTGAGCTTCGGCAAGCGGGAGCCTTCGCCGCGCACCGGATCGATGCCGCAGGCCATGAGAAATCCGTCGATGTCAGAGGCACTACGGTAGAGGCCGATCGACGGCTCGGGATTGTTCATCCCGGACCCGCCCGAGATTACTTGAACAAGGGCCTCAATGGCGAAGGTCGAAAACGACGACATCGGGTCAGAGCCACAGCTGGGCGGTGCTGACCGCAAGGCCGATGACCGCGATGATGAGCATGATACGGCGGTAGACGATTTCGTTGTCCATGTTCACCTCCCGATCACGACGCTGTCTGGCGCTTGCGCAGCCCCGGCCGCTCAGCGGCACGCTTGGTCGCCTTGCCGTCCTTCTCGGCCTTCTCCATGTCCGCCACGATCGGCTTCAGCCGTTCGACGAGAGGCCGCAGATCGTATTCGTTCGATGTCCGGCCGCCGGTCTTGTGATACCGCTCGTTCCGCCGCAGGAGTTGCGCCTCTTCGAGGGTTACGATGGCCCTTTGCACGGTCTTCGTGCTGACGCTGAGTCGCTCCGCGATCGTCTTCTTCGAGGGCCAAGGCATCTCCTCCGGCCTCCACCAGTGATCCATCAGGTGGAGGAGCACCGCGAGCTCGTTCGGGCCGATGCCGAGACGGGCCTGGCCGCGTAGCAAGGCGGAGGGAACCACGGTATATCCGAGAGCAACGGTGCCCTTGCCCCATTTCCTGGTGAGCGTCCGCTCGTCCTCCGCCTCCTTCTTCCTCCGATCTCCGATCGGGATCACCTTCTTCGCGTCTTCGGGCATCGCTGCCTCCTGCTTGTTGTGGTTGAGGTGAAGATGAGGCATGGAAGTCGTTTATGTAAGGGTTTTGGGCCCTGACGCTATGGTCTTATACGACCATAGGTATGGACGTAAACGTCCTTGGGTTGCATGGACCCGGGCGTCCACGGAAGAAGGACGACTTTCCAGATAAGGACGCACTGCCGAAGGACGCGATTAGAGAGACCAAGCCCCTGGACGCTGATGTCCATAGCCCGAGACGCATATTTGGGATCGTTTCTTGCCAGCCTCCGCAATCCGCTCCACGATCCTGGCATGAGCGACGAACGCGATTTCTTCCGCCTGCGCCGGGCCGCCAAGACGTATATCTCCAAGGTCTTCACATACGGCGCCCACACCACCGAACGGTTGCGCAACGTGCGCATGGTAATGGACGGCTCAGACGTCCTTCACCTGGGCGAGGTGGAGGGAGCCATGTGCCTGCGCCTGTCCGGCGAGAAGCGCAGGACCCAGGTCACGGCGGTGATCACCCAAGACAACAAGGCGGTTCGTCGCCTTACCCTGCAGAGCTTTCAGACCCGCAAGGAAGACTGGTATCAGGGCTACGAGGAGCACGCTTTTACCTTTCGCGGCGATGAGTTCCGGCGCCTGCTGACCTTCCTCGACCGTCTCGAGTTCATCGACCTCGCCAACGAGGACCGGTTCGACATCGAGGACATCTCGACCGGTGCCGGGCGCAAGGCCATCGTCGATGCCTCTGATAGAGAAATCGTGGAGCGGCTCCGGGCCATGAGGGGCGACGACCGAGAGGCCCTGCTCAGGACGCTGCACGGCTCACTTTCGCCGGAGGAGGTCAACATCCTGCTGGGGCGCAGGCAGGCGCTGGAGGCCTACGAGCAGCGGATAGAGGACGGCACCTGGTCGGAGCGGGAGTGGCAGGATTTCTTCGACCGCGAGCCCTGGGTGTTCGGCTACGGGCTCGACTATCGGATCATGCGCCCCTTCGAGCGCGAGGCGACCGTCTCCGGAGGCGGAACCGACAACCGCGGTAAGCCGGTGGTCGATTTCCTGATGAGCTTCACGGATTACACTGTGCTCGTGGAAATCAAGCGGCCCGATACGCCGATATTCCGCGCGGCTCCGGGTGGCGTGGGCGGCCGCGCGGGCACCCGGGCGTTCAGCGCGGAGTTCACCGGTGCTGTGTCGCAGATTCTCGAGCAGAAGGCGGAATGGCTGGCGTTCGCCGCTGGCGGCGAACACTTCTCCCGCGACGGCACCCGCCGACTGGAGGCGCGGACGCGCAACGCGAAGACGATACTCGTGATCGGCTCCCGCCGGGAGTTCGAGGCGGCGGGAGACATTCGGGCGGCGCAGGTGATGAGAGATACGTTCGAGCTGTTCCGCCGTGAGACCCGGTCCATCGACATCGTTACATTCGACGAGTTGCTGGAGCGGGCTCGGTTCATCACGCGTGACGGCCGGTCGTAGAGCCTGCCTGGTCCGTCCGCTGCGCTTTCTCCGGCTGCTGGATTGGCGAACGGGACGATTGCCGGCGACTCGCCAACATCGCGATCTCGTCGCCTCTCCGACATCACCATGAAGAGGATGTTCAGATCTCGTCGCCGCTGCTGCCGAACCCGGGCGTGAAGAACCGGTGGTAGACCATCTCCGCGTAGCGGTCGGTCATGCCGGCGACGTAATCGCAGACCACGCGTTCTGTTGGAGCGCCGGTGGCACGAAGATCCTCCAGCGAAGAGGTAGGTATAAACGCCTTCGGGTCATCCATGAACGCGTCGTAGAGGTTCGCGACGACGCGCTGCCCGCGACGCTCCAGCTGTTGCACGTGGGCTCGTTTCACCACCAGTGAGTAGGAAACCTTCTTCAGGGCCCCGAGCAGTTCTCGCTCTGCGTCGGGAAGATCGACCTTGTGTGCGAGGAGGGGATGCATGAAGCGCTGAACCCTCTCGATACGCGCGGCTGTGATGAAATGGTTCACCAGCCTCGAGACTGCCGGCTTGCGCTCAAACGCGCCATTCGAGAAGGAGTCCGCGATCCCTTTGCCCGTAAGCAGACTGTCGCCCGCTCCAACTGAGCCGCCGACCTTGTCGAACGCGCTCACCACAGCTTCCCGAAACTCATCGGGTGGTACAAGCTGACGCCCGGCAATGTCCTCCAGGTCGTGGATACCGTAGGCGATGTCGTCGGCCAGCTCCATGATGCTGCAATCCAGCGTGTGGAAGATGGGGCGATCCTTATCTGGGTCCCGGTGCTTGAGTTGGTGGCGCTCGCTGTCATGGAATGGCTCCATCGCCCAGTCGACGATCTCCTTCTCTTCATCGAAGAAGCATTTCGGTGGATCGGGATCATGCTTGGACAGATCGAAGGAGCCGTAGGGCACCGGGTATTTCAGGATGGCGAGAACGAGTCTTCGCGTCGGGTTGAGGCCTTTGCCCTGCTGCCGATGCTTCTCGAGCCGGGTAAGAATGCGGAGCGTCTGCCCGTTCCCCTCAAAGCCACCATGGTCGCGCATCTTGGCGTGTAACGCTCGCTCGCCGCCATGCCCGAACGGCGGGTGTCCGAGGTCGTGTGCGAGGCAAGCGGCCTCCAGCAGATCTCGGCTTGGTAGCCATGCCTCTATTTCGGCATCGACATCGCTGCTGCGTTCTTTTCCCGGCACGTGCTCGAGGAGGCCGTAGCCGATCTGGGCGCATTCGACCGAGTGGGTCAGCCGCGTGCGGTGGAAGTCGCCCTCGCCGACCCCCATGACTTGTGTCTTGCCTTGCAGGCGGCGAAAGCCAGCAGAGTGAATGACCCGCGCGCGGTCCCTTGAAAACTCCTGGCGCTTGTCGCCGGGTCGGCTTTCCTCCGGCTCCTGGCGTTTTGCAAAGATCGTCTGATCGCTACTGCTCATGTTCGTCTCGCTTCGATTGTGGGTCGGCAGCTTCCCGCGTCATTGATCGACCTCGACGCAGGTATGCTTGCGGATCTTCTCGGGCACCAGCCCCGGGCCAGCGCCCCCGAGCGCTTCGAGGCTGAATCTCCCGACGGCCATGGCACCCTCCTTGGTGCGGCGTCTATGGCCTGAATGAGTTCGCCCTCGTACAGTAGGACGACCTGGTATTTCATCTGGAGGTTCGGAGCATCGAGACAGGAAAGGTCGGCATAGCCTGGCTGGGGTTCTCCGTCGTAGGCCACGATGGCCAGCGGGATTTGCCGCTCAAGGTCTGGATCACGATTCATCTGTCTGTCTTTCCTGCGGAGCCGGCCGCCGCGCATCGACGATGCGCGGCAGGTGGCTGGCGAGCGTAACGATTTCGATCACTTCGCCGGCATCCTCCATGGCTACGTTCCGGTGTGAGTGCGGGTTCTTGTAGGAACCGACCTCGCCGGCGAAGAGGTGTATGAGGGCTTCGCGCTCGGCCTCTTCCTGCCCAGGGTCCCGTAGCGGCCCCGTGTCCTTGTGGAAGGCCCGACGGATCATTGGTACTCCGTGTTCTCCGACGGGGAACCCAGCCGCCTCGCGCACCGCGATCTCTACTGCGCGCATGGTGGTGAACACCGCTTCGGCAAAGTCACCGCGCACGAAGGCCAGCCAGACCTTCTCGGCGATCGCCACGGGAGTCTATCAATCCGGCATGCGCCGTCGACAGCGCGGGCATCGCTCGCCGCACGAAAGCGTCCGCTGCCGGGCGCGTGCGCACGAGACTCATGACGCTCCTCGCAAGGCCAGCATTCACCGCCTCGAGTTGAGCGATCACGGATCTCGGCATCTCGGCCTGGCGCGCGGCGTCGAGCACAAGCCCTGCCGTGAACAGGATCGTCGCGAGCGCGTCGATGCACTCCTCTTCGAGCGCGTTGTCCTCCATCGCGGCCACTTGGCGTTCCAACGGTGCCTCGAGCTCCTGGAGTAATCGACCGAGAAGCCGGATCCAGCTGCGTGCCGGTTCCGTGGCAGAGATCGGATGAGTCTCGTCGTGCCTTTTGCCCACGGGCGCGCTCGACTTGAGCACCACGTTGATCAGGATGTGCAGCCGGATGGCATTCAGGAAATTTAGAGGTTCGACGTCGGGACGCGCCAGGGCGTCGCAGGTCTCGCGAACGCGGAGGGCGAGCCGGTCTGCGCGCTCATTGGCCTGGGTCCATGAGGCTTTTTTCCTGGGTGCCCTGGGCATTTTTTGCGAAGCCTGACCGCCGTTATGGCCACCTCCGGCCCCATTGCCGGAGAGGGCTTTCGTCAGAGCATCGTCATCATCCTCATCGACCTCCTCGGCGCTCAGTCCAAGGCAGCTGTTAACGAAGCGGCGCATCTCGGCAACCGGACCGGACCTCATCGCTTGCTCTTCTTCCCGGGTCGGGGCCAGCTCGCGATACTCGTCGTCAGTCAGGCGCGCGCTCTGACTTTCGTCATCCTCATCATCTTGATGATCGTCGCCGCTGCTCGTGCGATCACGTTTCACGTCCCGCTTGACAGTGATCTCCTGCCGGCTCGCCATGATGATCTTCAGCGCGCGCTCATAGTCCTCCTCGTCGAGGTCACTGCGCCCTTCGAGATCGGCGAGCAGGCGCGCGGCGCGCCCAGAGTTCGCGGGCTCCGAGCTCCGCCCCAGCCGGCCAAGCGACGCGATCGGGATCGGCGCGCTTGCGGTCTCATTGCCGAATATCACGCGCCCGACGCGAGGAGCCGGCCCGTCCGTGTCGAACTCGCAAGACCACTGGCCATGCGCCAGGGACGGCGCGAATACCCCGATGACGCTGTTCGCGCTGTCGGTGAGTTCAAGGCGGCATCCATCGGGTTTGTCGACCCCGGAAGGCGGGTGCCAGAAAAGCATTCCGTGATCGATCCAGAGCGCGCCACCATCCGGCACCGCGGCTGGCTCGTTCTCGGCCATGACCGCACCCGACTTGCGCGGTCGCAGATGTGAAAGGGGCATCTCTTCAGAAAGACAGACAGAAAGCTCGAGCCGGTCAATCACTGCGCCCGCAGGCTCCGTGCGTATGATGCAAGCCTCTGCATTTCCGGCGCCATTGAAGCGACCGAAAAGACCAGCTTCAGAGATATTGGCTGACCCCGAGAGGATGTAATCGGCATCCTGCCCACAGGCGACGAGCAGCTTCGCATGGAGACGCCTCGTTCCGCCTGCGGCATGCGTGCCGGTCGAATGCAGCGTCAGCCCCGTCTTCGACTGAAAGGTGGTTGCGCTGAAATCGTGCTCCCCGGTTTCGACTACCAGGGCGCTTACGGGGGACCCGAGGCTTTCTCGCATCTGTTCAAGTCCGCGTAGGTCATCGTCCCAATACGGAGACACCGCGACAAGTCGATCGATCACATCATCCCCGATGAAAGAAACGAATGCCTCCCCTACCCCGGCCTCTTCAGTTTCCGTGATGAAGGATACCCGCTGGCCGTCGATCTCCACCTCGGTGGCCGCGGTTGCTGTCGATAGCCACGGTGTCTTTGCCCGAGCCCTGCCAAGGACGTCCTTCATCGCCCGGTCCCGGGGGTCTGCGTGACGCTCGAAGTATTCCAGCGCGGCAACCAGCAGCGGTGCCGCACGCATGTCTTCCGAGGTGACGAGGATCTCGCTCACCGCTTCCATGTTACCCACCAGGCCGGCCCCAGTGAGGTTGGCGGAGCCGATCATCAGCGAGCCGCCTTCGCGTCCCAGCCTCAGGGCAATCTTAGGGTGGAAGGCGCCGGACACGTTTCTTTTCGCCAAGTGATAGGCGGTGCCGGCGCGCGGTGCCGGTGCCGCCTCGGATAGTGTCCTGTTCAGCATATTCTGATCGGCGATGATGCCGATGTTCCGGCACCCGCGACTGCGCATCCCGATCAGGATTACGTTCTCGAAGACAGTCGGGTCGAAGCTGAACGTCGTCAGCAGAGCCGAGTGATATCCCTCGGCGCGGAATACCTGATCATACCTCATACAGCCTCAAGGTAATCACGGCCGCGGTCAGTCAATCGCCCCTTGGACAGCAGCCCGACGTCGTCGAGGAATTTGATGGCTGTGGAAAGCCTTGGCCCGCTGGGGTTCGCGTCTATGAGGGAGCGCGCCCTGAGACGCGCATGCTCGAGCTCCACCAGGTAGGTATAGCTCCCCTGGAGGCGAAACTTGCGGGCAGCGACCTCGAGGTGCCGGCGCAACACCCGTTCGTATATGAGCTGGCCCATGGCTTTCGAGGCAGGCTCGCGGCGCCTGTGCTCGATCCAGGTCAGTTCCGTGACACAGGTCTGATGGCCTGGCTTCGTAGGTAGGCTACCCTCGAGTTCATCAATACGGAATCGCCACTCCGCCCATAGGCGGGCGATCGGCGCCATGATCGCCCCCAGAGGTGCGCCCTCGGCGCGGCCTGCGTTCTGTAGGTCGTGCAGGCTTTGGTTTGAAGCAGAGAGCTGATCGAGCCATTCTCCGAGAGGCATATCTGGAACATCGCTGATGATATCCCCTATGAGTTCTGGCACG
This sequence comes from Sagittula sp., assembly GCF_052825245.1. Classification (NCBI taxonomy): domain Bacteria; kingdom Pseudomonadati; phylum Pseudomonadota; class Alphaproteobacteria; order Rhodobacterales; family Roseobacteraceae; genus Sagittula; species Sagittula sp. Next base: position 52,279 of record NZ_JBRBWD010000061.1, on the reverse strand, counting down.
AGGAGCCCTTCAGACGCATCCTCGAGGCCAAGAATGGCATGGTTCATCAGGTTCTCATAGGAGACGCGCAGCATGTCGCCGACCTGGTAGTGCTGCCAGGCCGCATGGGCTTCTGCGTGGTGCCCGTCCGGAGAGTGATCCATCCACCACCACCGCAACATGTTTTCACTGACAGGCTGACTGTCTGTCTTTCTGGCGATCTCCAAGATGGCCAGGAGAGAAGCTCTCCGGGCAAGGCCGGCCTCCGATCCGCCTTCGCCCATAAGGATTTCCCTGAGCAAGCGCGCTTCCTCCCCGTCTTGGTCAAGCGCGCTGGGCGCCATCGGGAGCATCATGGCAAGTTCGACCCGGCTTACTTGCCCAGCCTTCGCGATCTCGAAGAATCGCTCCGGAGCGATGGGGAGTGCGGCCTCGTATGCCTTGGCGAGACGCTCTCCGTCCTTGGTTGGCACCGGCATGTCGTGCCGGGCAGCTCGGGCCAGGAGTCCTATCTCGCGCATCTGGCCGAAGTAGGTGCCCTGGAAATCACCGGCCGGCGGGCCGAGGTAGCGCAGATCGGCCGGCGTCTCGAGGCTCGTCTCGGATCGGAAGGCAAGGATGTCACCCTCCTCGGCCAGCTTGTCCAAGGCAAAGCGCGCGCCGGCGATGCCGGTTTCCCTGTTCCACTGTGCCGACGCCAAGGCGTAAAGGGCTTCCACTCGCCGGGTGTGCTCATGGAAGGCCTTCTTAGAGGTGATCTTCGTCGTTCGCGCGTTTCGTGTGATCCACCACGCATGAAAAGCATAGTTCCGCATTCTGGTGGTGACTGAACTGAAGCCCGGAAGCAGCGACTGGTAGAAGGCCTCGACCGGAGCAAGCATAGCCAAGTGATCCAGTCCCGACGAGGCGCCAATTTCGGTCCACTCTGCCTGCCCGTCCATGGTCCCTCCTTGCCCCATTCCTGGTTGCCAGACTATGGGCAGCAACGCCCTCGTGGAATAGCTGATGGGACAATCTGGCGAAATTTCAATTACGTGCCAATTCTTGGCGCAGGCGACAGGAAACTTTTCCATCCGGAGTAATCTGGATTTTCTAAGAAGTTCATCCTGAACAACCCTCAACCATCAGTTATTGCGAGGGAATGCGGCGTTTTCCTTAGGTCTTGGATGCAGGATTTTGTATTCTCGCGGTAGAAACCCTGCAATTTCGAGCTGCGATATGAAGCCCAGAAAGCCGTCCCCGGAACAGGATGATCTGCTGCGCGCACGCCTGGTCGAGATGATCGACATGCGCCACGAACTGGTGAAGCTCGCCGCCCTGATCGACTGGGAGGTGTTCGAGCGGGAATGGGAGGGGCTCTTCCCGTCCCTGGTCGGCCGTCCGGCCACGCCGACCCGCCTGGTCGCGGGGCTCTTCTATCTCCAGCATGCGTTCCGGTTGTCCGATGACGCTGTCGTGGCCCGGTGGGCGGAGAACCCGTACTGGCAGCATTTCTGCGGCGAGATGTTCTTTCAGCACCGTCTTCCGATCGACCCTTCGTCGATGACCCGCTGGCGCAACCGCATCGGCGAGGAAGGCGTGGAATGGCTGCTGACCGAGACGATCCGGGCCGGACAGCGCGCCGGGACGGTGCAGGACGACCATCTGGAGAAGGTCACCGTCGATACCACGGTGATGGAGAAGAACATCGCGCATCCCACCGATGCCCGGCTTTACGAGACCGCGCGGCGCAAGCTGGTCGGGCTCGCGCGCGAGGCCGGCATCGACCTGCGCCAGAACTACAATCGCTTGGGCCCTCGGCTATGCGGTCAGGTCGGCCGCTATGCCCATGCCCGGCAGTTCAAGCGGATGCGCAAGGCCCTGCGTCGGCTCAAGGGCTATACCGGGCGCGTCCTGCGCGACATCGAGCGGCAGATGGAAAAGGTGGCCGAGGGACCGCTGAAATCACGACTGCAAGATCTGCTGGCCCTGGTGAACCGGCTGCTGGCGCAGAAGCCGAAGGACCGCCGAAAGCTCTACAGCCTGCACGAACCGGTCGTGGACTGCATCTCGAAAGGCAAGGCGCACAAGCGCTACGAGTTCGGTACGAAGGTCACCGTCGCCACCACCACCGAAGGCGGCTTTGTCGTCGGCATGCGCGCACTTCCGGGCAATCCTTATGACGGACACACCCTGCACGAGGCGCTGGAACAGGTGGAGATCCTGACCGACCGGCGTCCGCACATGGCCTTCGTCGACCGCGGCTACCGCGGCCACGGCGTCGAGACCGTGAAGGTCTTCATCAGCGGTGCGCGGCGCGGCGTCACCAGGACGATCGCGAAGCTGCTGCGACGACGAAGCGCCATCGAACCGATGATCGGCCATATGAAGACCGACGGCCGCCTGACCCGATGCCCGCTCAAGGGAACGACAGGCGACGCGCTCTTCGCAGTCCTCTGCGGCTGCGGCCACAACATCCGCATGATCCTGCGCCATCTGAGGGTCGTCTTGTGCCAGCTCGTCTGGCTGATCACACTGCTCCGAAGCTGCATGCCCCGCCTCGGTCGCCATCAGGAACCGCAAATCGCCGCCTGACATCGTTGTTCAGGATGAACTAAGAAGTGCTCCAATCGAATAGTCCGGTTTGAAATATAGAGCATGGTCGGCTTGGAATTGCCTCCAACGTTGGAACTCTCGCGTCAACGCGTGGATGTCATCGATGACCGTTTTGCATCCGGCAGATTGATAGGCACCTTGCGCTGCATCAAGCGATGCTTAGGAATATGCAGTAGGCCCGGCGCTCAGATACGCGGAGTGTCTGCCGCACATGATCGAAATATACACGGCGGCTGGCGGTGCTCAGCAGTTTCCCCGGGCAACCTGGTTCAGGATCAACTTGTCCAGTGCCAGGTCTGAAACCGCACGCCTGAGCGCGGCAGTCTGCATCGAAATTTGCTTCAGACTTTGTAGCTTGTCCCGGCTGATGCCGCCAATGATGCGCATCGCTCGGCCACCTCATCACGGCGAACCTCCAACCCTTCAAGTACGATGTGGATTTTCTCCCCGCACGGAAGGTGCTTCCGTGTGCGCCGGCGAATGTCCTTTAGCTTCGCCTCAGCTGTAGGCTTCGATGACGGTGCGGCGCGGCGCCACGTCGTAGACGTCGCGCTTGAACTCGACCGTGTAGCCGAGGTGCTGCCGGAGATCGCTTGCCTCGGCGCGGACCCGGCGGCGACGGTCGCAGTCCTATCCGACCCCGTGAACCACCACAAAGGCGATACGGTTCGGCGGGCCGACATGCGCTTGCGGGTAAATGCGCAGGTGCGGCAGGTCGCCTTTGGCTGCCCGCAAGGCAGTCCGGGACCGGCCGAAGCGATCGGGCCGGGTGTCCTGTGTCTGCATGGATGTCGCTCCTCTTGCTCTATGCAATGGAGCTTGGCCAGATCGGGCATCGACGAAACCGAGAACCATGTCACTCGGTCACGTCCCGCGCCCGACGTGATGTCTCGGCACTTCTCGATCAACGAAAACTTCCAACGACGGCCACATGTTGCTGCTATTTTGTTGCTACTTGACTCTGCGAGGCGGATTATCCAATTAAGATCAATGACCTACGAAGCGTTGCTCCAATCCATCATCGGTGCGACAGAGAGGCGTGCGGCCTTTCGGACGTCGGTTCCGGCGGTATGATCGGCCTGTTTACGCATGATCGCCGAAGTGTTGCTGCCCGATACGGCGGTCTTTGCCCTCGATCCGCGCCGCGGTGCAACCGATTGTTGCCGCGCTCGTGAAGAGGGGCGCCTTTTGGCCTGTGAAAGACGGTGGAGGCAATGCCGGCGTCGTCGGCTTCACCGGCCTTTCGATACCTGCGCCGCGGCCCGGAGCAGAACGTCCTCCTCCCTTGCCGCGCGCACCATCGTCTCAACCCCGCTGCCGTCCCTGCCCGGCAGGAAGGCGAGGCCTTGCATGATCGCTGTGCGGATCGGGGCCGCGTTCTCGCCTATGCCGCCGCTGAAGACCAGAACGTCCAGGCCGCCCATGGCCCCCGCCGCCCGGCAGACCTCTCCGACCACACGGGCGACGAAATGCGGCATGGCCTCTGCTGCCTCCGGCCGGTCGGAGGCGGTCAGGTCGCGCATGTCGCTCGACAAGCCGGAGAGCCCCAGCAGGCCAGAGCGGTGGTAGAGCAGCGTCTCGATCTCTTCCGCCGAATGGCCGGTGCGCAGGAGGTGCAGGATCACGCCGGGATCCAGCGCGCCGCAACGGGTGCCCATCGTCAGCCCGTCGAGCACCGAAAAGCCCATGCTGGTGGCCTTCGAGCGCCCGTTCTCGACCGCCGTGACGGAACAGCCGTTGCCCAGGTGCGCGATGGCGAGGCGCGTGGTGTCCAGGGGGAAGCCTTCTGCCCGGAGCGCCGTGCAGATGGACTGGCACGCCAACCCGTGAAATCCGTAGCGTCGGATGCCCTCGTCATAGTACCGACGCGGCAGGGCGTAGGCGTCGTGTTCGAAGGGCTTTCCCGCATGGAAGGCCGTGTCGAAGCAGGCGACGTGGCGGGCGTCGGGGAAAAGGTCCTGCGCCGCCCGGATCGCGCCGATCCCATGCGGCTGGTGGAGTGGCGCGAGGGGGACGATGTCTTCCAGCGCGGTCAGCACCTCCGGCGTGACCGGCTCCGGCGCGGTGAACCTGTGCCCGCCGTGCACGATACGGTGACCGACGCCGGTCATCCGCAGGTCCCGGCGATCCGTCTGCAGGATGGCCAGAAGGCGCTGGAGGGCATCGGCATGGGTGGCGCCGGGGACGGACTGCTCCTGCCTGCCGTCGTCGTGGCTGTGGAGCGTAATCATCGCTTTATCGGTGCCGAGACGCTCCGCCGCGCCCCAGAGCAGCGGCGCCCCGGGCGCAGAGGCCCGGGCCACCGAGAACTTCACCGAAGAAGAGCCGGTGTTCAGGGCAAGGACGGCGTCGGTCATGGTCTCCCCCAGTCTGCGCCCGGCCTGACGGCGGCACCGATTGTCATCGGCGCCGCACAGGGGCGCGTCGCGTCAGGAGGGTATTGCGCAAAGCGCGCGCCATGCCAACCGCCGGAGGACATCGGCGGCGCGCCACGGACCGGCCTAGGCCAGGTAGGTCTTCAACGTGGCCACCACCCCGCCCGACCAGAGCATGCGCAGCCACTTGTCGAAGGCCGCAGTGAACCGTGGATCGTCCGCGAGCGCGCCGTAGAAATGGCGCTGCGCGAGCCAGGCGGAGGGGTCATCCTTCGCTGCGGTGGCCGCCGCCTTCAGGTCGTCCCAGACTGGATCGTTCGCGATGATCTCCGACCCGTCCTCCCGCTTGCCTGCGCACATCCGTACCCAAAGCGCCTGCGACAGGGCCAGCCCGTCCAGCGGCGTGTCCTTGGCCACGGCGTCGCGGATCTGCGGCAGCACCGCCCCGGTGTGGCGGGAGGAGCCGTCGAAGGCCACGCGCCGAACGGTGTCGGCGATCTTCGGGTTGGAGAAGCGTTCGTCGATCAGGTCGACATAGGCCTCGGGGGTCATGCCCGGGACGGCGTGGATATGCGGCGCCATCTCCTCCAGCGCGATCTTGCGGAAGAGCCCCTTGATCTGCGGATGCTCCATCGTTTCGTGGATGGTCTCGATCCCGAGGATCTCCGCAGGCGCGGCGATGACCTGATGGCCACCGTTCAGGATGCGCAGCTTCATCGCCTCGTAGTCGTGGACGAGGTCGGTGATCGTGGCGCCGACGTTCTCCCATGCCGGACGACCGGCACAGAACTTGTCCTCGATCACCCACTGGCGGAAGTTCTCGTGCGTGACCGGCACGGCGTCGTCGACGCCGAAATCCTGCACCAGCGCCAGCTCCTTCGGCCCGGTGGCGGGCACGATGCAGTCGACCATGGAGTTCGGGAAGGCGGAATTCGCCTCGATCCAGTCGGCCAGACCAGCATCCATCAGGCGGGCGAGCGAGACAATGACCATGTGCATGATCTCGCCATTGCCGGGAAGGTTGTCGCAGCTTTGGCAGGTGAAGGCCGGGATATCCGCATCGCGGCGCCGCCGCAGCGCCGCCACCATGGCGCCGAAGGCAGTCCGGGGCGCGTCGGGGTGGGCGACGTCGTGCTGGATGTCCGGATGGGACGGATCGAACTTCTTGGTCGCCGGATCGAGGTAATAGCCGCCTTCGGTGACGGTCAGCGCGACGATACGGATCGCCGGATCGGCCATCTGCGCGATCAGCGCGCCGTTGCCCTCTTCGATGGGCACATAGCCGATCATCGAGCCTACCACCTCGGCGGAGGTGCCCTTCGGGTCGAGCTCGATCAGCGTGGTCAGGTAGTCCTGTGCGGCCATCTTCCGGCGCTGCGCCTCGTCGTAGGGACGGACGCCGGCACCGATGATGCCCCAATCAAGCGCCTCGCCCTGCTGCATCAGACGATGGAGATACCAAGCCTGATGCGCGCGGTGGAAATTGCCCAGTCCGATATGCACGATGCCGGGCGTCACCGCGCTCCGGTCGTAGGTGGGGCGCGCGATGGCCACAGGCAAATCGGACAGGTTGGCGTCACAAAGTCTGGTCGCCATGGGAACCTCTCAGGGATGGGCGGGAGGCCGCGCCTCCCGACAGGTCAATAAAGGGGCCATTCTGCGGTCAGCTCATCCACTGGCCGCCGTCGACGTTGTAGGTCTGGGCGACCACGTAATCGGAGTCGCTCGACGCGAGGAAAACGGCCATGGGGGACAGGTCGCCGGGTACGGCATAGCGGCCCGCGGGCACGCTCGCCTCGACCTCGCGGCGCTTCTGGCCGAGCGGCTTGCCCTCCAGCCTGGCGAACATGGAATCGACGTGGACCCAGTGTTCGCCGTCCACCACGCCCGGCGCGATGGCGTTCACGTTGATGCCGTGCTTGATCAGGTTCAGTCCGGCGGATTGGGTCATCGAGATCACCGCCGCCTTGGTGGAGCAGTAGACCAGCACGAGGCTTTCGCCCCGCCGCCCGGCCTGCGATGCCATGTTGATGATCTTGCCGCCCTGCCCCTGCGCAATCATCTGCTTGGCCGCCGCCTGCATGGTGAAGAGCGTGCCCGCCACGTTGATCGCATAAAGCCGGTCATAGCTGTCGCGGGTGATGTCCACCGTCTCGGCCGCGTCGAAGACCGCGGCGTTGTTGACGAGGATGTCGAGCTTGCCCGCGCGCTCGACCACACCGGCGATGGCGGCGTCGATGCTGTCCTGCCGGGTCACGTCGAGGTGGATGGCATAGGCCCCCTCCCCCAGTTCCGCCGCCGTGGCCTCGGCCGCCGCCATGTCGATGTCACCGATGGCGACGGTCGCGCCCTCACGCAGGTAGGCTTCGGCAAACCCCTTGCCGATGCCACGCGCCGCGCCGGTGATCAGCGCGGATTTTCCGTCCAGTCTTTTCATGCGATGCGCAGGCCCTTGGCGTCGAAGCGGTGGATCTTGTCGGGTTCAGGGGTCATCCAGACGGTATCGCCGTGCCGCAGGCCGAACTCGCCACCCACGCGCAGGGTGATCGTCTCGGCCAAGCCGCTGTCGTGGATATGCAGGAAGGTGTCGGAGCCCAGGTGCTCGGACACGCCGACAACGCCTTTCCACGTTCCGGATTCGGTCGAGGCCTGAAGGTGCTCGGGTCGGACGCCGATGGTATGGGCGTCGTACTTGGCGGCCTCCGGACCGTCGATGAGGTTCATCTTCGGCGAGCCGATGAACCCGGCGACGAAGAGGTTGCGCGGCTCGCGGTAGAGCTCGAGCGGAGAGCCGACCTGCTCGATATGGCCTGCACGCAGCACCACGATCTTGTCGGCCATGGTCATGGCTTCGACCTGGTCGTGGGTCACGTAGATCATCGTGGTGGCCAGCTTCTTGTGAAGCTCGCTGATCTCCATCCGCATCCCCACGCGCAGCGCCGCGTCGAGGTTCGACAGCGGTTCGTCGAAGAGGAAGGCGGCGGGCTCGCGCACGATCGCACGGCCGATGGCCACGCGCTGACGCTGCCCGCCCGACAGTTGCCCCGGACGCCGTTCCAGATAGTCCGTCAGGTTCAGGGCCTTTGCGGCGGCGTCGATGCGCCGCTTCTGTTCATCTTCCGGCACGCCCGCCATCTTCATCGGGAAGGCGATGTTCTTGCGCACCGTCATGTGCGGGTAGAGCGCGTAGGACTGGAACACCATCGCCAGCCGCCGCTTGGCGGGCGGCAGCGATGTGGCGTCCTGCCCGTCGATCTGAATGTGGCCGCCGGTGACGTCCTCCAGCCCGGCGATCAGCCGCAGAAGGGTGGATTTGCCGCAGCCCGAGGGGCCGACGAAGACGACGAACTCACCATCTTCGATGTCCAGGTCGAGCGGCGGGATGACGGTCACATCCCCGAAGGATTTCTTGACCGATTTCAGTTGGATACGTCCCATGTTTCTTCTCCCCCCTCGCTTATTTCACCGCGCCGAACGTCAGGCCGCGGACAAGTTGTTTCTGGCTGAACCAGCCCATGATCAGGATCGGGGCGATGGCCATGACGGACGCCGCCGAGAGTTTCGCGTAGAACAGCCCTTCGGGGCTGGAGTAGCTGGCGATGAAGGCCGTCAGCGGGGCCGCCTTCGCCGCAGTCAGGTTCAGGGTCCAGAACGCCTCGTTCCAGGCGAGGATGAAGTTCAGGAGCAGCGTCGACGCGATCCCCGGCACCGCCATCGGCGTCAGAACGTAAAGGATCTCTTCCCTCAGGCTGGCACCGTCCATCCGCGCGGCTTCCAGGATCTCGCCCGGGATTTCGCGGAAGTAGGTGTAGAGCATCCAGACGATGATCGGCAGGTTGATGAGCATCATCACGATGACCAGACCGATGCGGGTGTCCAGAAGACCCATTTTGATGAACAGCAGGTAGATCGGGTAGAGCACGCCGACCGCCGGCAACATCTTGGTGGAGAGCATCCAGAGCAGGATGTCCTTGGTCCGCCGCGAAGGCACGAAGGCCATCGACCATGCGGCGGGCACCGCGATGATGATCCCGAGGATGGTCGACCCGCCCGCGATGATCACCGAGTTCCACAGGAACCGCATGTAGTTGGAGCGTTCCTGCACCACCCCGTAGTTCTCCAGCGTCCAGTCGAAGAACAGGAAGACCGGCGGATCGGAGATGGCCTGCGCCTCTGTCTTGAAGCTGGTCAGGATGGTCCAGAGGATCGGGAAGAAGATCAGCAGGCCGATCCCCCAGGCGATTGCGGTGTTCAGCGCCTTGCGCTGGCTTGTGACTGCGCGAGCCATGATACGTCCTCCCTCACGCGTCCAGGTTCTTGCCGACGATGCGCATCAGGAAGATGGCGACGATGTTGGCAAGGATGATGGCATAGACACCCCCGGCAGAGCCGAGACCGACGTTCTGGCTTTCCAGCACGCGCTGGAAGATCAGGTAGGTCAGCGTCCGGGTGCCGAACGACCCTTGGGTGGTGACGAAGATTTCCGCGAAGATCGACAGCAGGAAGATCGTCTGGATCAGGATCACGATGGTGATCGCCCGGCCAAGGTGCGGCAGGATGATGTAGGTGAAACGGGAGTGCGCGGGCGCGCCGTCCATCTCCGCCGCCTCGAGCTGCTCACTGTCGAGCGACTGGATCGCGGTCAGTAGGATGAGCGTCGCGAAGGGCAGCCACTGCCAGGACACGATCATGATGATCGATGTCATCGAGGCGTTGGAGAGCCATTCGACCGGCGTCGCTCCGAAGAATTTCCAGAGGTGGGCAAACAGGCCGTTCACCGGGTCCATGAACATGTTCTTCCAGACCAGCGCCGACACGGTCGGCATGACGAAGAACGGCGCGATGACAAGCAGTCGGACAATCCCCTGCCCCCACATCGGCTGGTCGAGAAGCAGCGCCAGGAAGACCCCCAGCACCACGGTGATGACCAGAACGCCGCCGACGATGATCAGCGTGGTGAGGACCGAGGGCCAGAAGGCGCTGGACGTCACGAAACGCACGTAGTTCTCGAAACCGGCCCAGCCAAGATCGCCGCCGCGCAGCGGCAGGTACGTCTTGAACGAGAAATACAGCGTCATCAGCAGGGGTACGAGCATCCAGCCCAGAAGCAGCACGACGGCGGGTGCCATCATCAGCCGCGCGGCGGATCGCGAATGTTGCGTTGCCATGTGACGTCCTCCCTCACCGGCGGCACGGCAGCCGCGCGGAACGTTCATGAATGGAATATGTGTTGTACCAATTGGCCCGGGGACAACCTGCAGCGGTCGCCCCCGGACCGGGGAGGAGGCCTTAGTAGCCTGCGGCTTCCATTTCCTCGGCAGTGATCGACTGCGCCTTTTCCAGCGCTTCTTCTGCCGATTGCTGGCCTGCCAGCGCTGCCGAGAATTCCTGTCCGACCTGGGTTGCGATACCGGCGAACTCGGGGATCGCGACGAACTGCACGCCCTGGTACGGGACCGGGTCCACGGTCGGCTCAAGCGGGTCGGCGGAGTTGATGCTCTCCAGGGTCATCTTGGCGAACGGCACCTTCTGGTACTCCGGGTTCTCGTAGAGCGAGGTACGGGCGCCCGGGGGAACGTTGGCCCAGCCTTCGTTCTCGGCCACGAGCTCGATGTAATCCTTCGAGGTCGCCCACTCGATGAACTCCTTGGCTGCGGCTTCCTTGGCGGTGCCCGCCGGGATGCCCAGTGCCCATGCCCAGAGCCAGTTGCCCCGCTTGCCGTTGCCGGCGTCCGGTGCCAGCGCGAAGCCGACCTTGTCCGCCACGGTGGAGTCGTTGGGGTTGGTCACGAAGGAGGCCGCCACGGTGGCGTCGATCCACATGCCGCACTTGCCCTGCTGGAACAGCGCGAGGTTCTCGTTGAAGCCGTTGGTGGACGCGCCCGGAGGACCGTAGTTGTTCATCAAGTCGAGGTAGAAGTTCAGGGTCTGGGACCATGCCTCGCTGTCGAACTGCGGGGTCCAGTCCTCGTCGAACCAGCGCGCGCCGAAGGAGTTGGACATGGCGGTCAGGAAGGCCATGTTTTCGCCCCAGCCGGCCTTGCCGCGCAGGCAGACGCCGTAGATCTCGGCGTCCTTGTCGGTCATCGCCTCAGCCGCTTCCTTCACGAAGTCCCAGGTCGGGGCGTCGGGCATTTCCAGACCGGCCTCTTCCATCAGGTCGGTGCGGTACATGATCATCGACGATTCACCGTAGAACGGTGCCGCGTAGAGCGTGCCGTCGTAGGACAGGCCGTCGCGCATGGCGGGAAGGATGTCGTCGGCGTCGTAGCTGTCGCTGAGGTCGTCCAGCGCCACGAGCCAGCCGTTCTTGGCCCAGATCGGCGTCTCGTACATGCCGATGGTCATGATGTCGAACTGGCCGCCCTTGGTGGCGATGTCCTGGGTCACGCGCTGACGCAGCACGTTTTCCTCGAGGGTGACCCACTCCACTTCATTACCGGTCTTTTCGGTGAAATCGCTCGTCAGACCCTGCATCCGGATCATGTCGCCGTTGTTGACGGTCGCGATGGTCAGCGTCTCGGCCGTGGCCGCGGTGGCGGCAACAGAAACGAGCGCGCTCACTGCGAACAGTGCGCTCTTCAGTTTCATCCAATTTCCTCCCTTGGTCTCTTGGATCGAACTGGCAACAGCTAAGACCAAGTGTCGCACTCCGTCAATCCATTTCTTTACTCCCGTAAATTTCTTTCTTGCCGCAGCGCAGAAACTTTACGCAGAGTTTCGCATGACAAGTTTGCCCTCGAACAGGATTTCCCGGCGGATTTCAGTGCGTTCGCCGCCGTCTATCAGCTTGAACAGCAAGTCGACGCTGCGTTCTGCGATTGCGGTGTAGTCTTGGCTGACGGTGGTAAGCGACGGGCAGGTGTAGCGCGAAAACGGGTGATCGTCGTGTCCGGCAATGCGCAACGAGGTGCCGAATCCGCGCCCCACGCGCAGGCCCTTCTCGTAGGCGGCCGCGAGCAACCCTATGGCGAGACGGTCATTCGAACACAAGATGGTATCCGAGGGCAAAGCGCGCTCTTCGATCAGCTTCAGCCCGCCCTCGTAACCGATCCGCTCGAACTCCCAGTCCTCGCCCTCGACCTGCAGCAGGTGCACGGGATGCCCCTCCCGCTCCATCGCCTCGGAGTAGGCCTTGCGCCTGCGGTAGGCGTTCGGGTTGGTCGGGGTGCGCATCTCGAAGAATGCCGGCGAACTGCCGGTGCGGCACAAGTAGTCGCAGATCAAGGTGGTGGCCTGCAGGTTGTCGTGGCCCACAAATGCGTCTCCCAAACCGCTGATATTGCTGTCGAACAGGACGGACGGCACATCCTTGCAGAAGGCCTCGACCGCGTCGCGGTCCGATGCCCGGCCAAGCGGCGCCATCAGCACCCCGGCGGGCTTGATCGACCGGAGGCTGTCGAGGTTCTCGATCTCCTGGCTGGTGCTGCCGTGCGACGACAGCAGGATCGGACGGAAGCCCGCCTCGATCACCATGGTCTCGATATTGCGTGCGATCTCGGCAAAGAACGGGTCGGCGAGATAGGGCACCACAATGCCCACGTTCTTCGTCAGCTTCCGGTTCTGGTTGATCGCGAAGATGTTGGGCCGGTAGTCGAATTCCTCGAGCGCATCCTCGATCCTCTGGCGGGTCGATTTGCGCACGCTCGACGGGTCGTGGAAGTACTTCGACAACGTGGGACGGGAGATGCCGCAGACCGTGGCGAATTGCTCCATGTTCCGAATTCTCTGGTCCGACATTGCTGATCCCCTCGTCCCGTCGCAACCGCACCCCGTCACCCGGACCCGCCGCGAATTCGCACATATTTCTTTACGCGCGACATGTTTTCAAAAGATTGTATTGTTGGCGTCGAGCGGGGGTCAAGTGTTTGTTCCCGCGCAGCATCCGTGAGTCGCCACGCGCCCTCGGCGCGCCTATCATCTTCCCACGGTCGACAGTCCCACAGGAGCCACTGACATGAGCTGGAATCCGAATCTGACCCCGGGCCATCCCGACGACGCGGGCCCCGACGCCATCGAAACGGTCATCGTACCCCGGGCACGCGACCTCGGCGACTTCGAGGTGCGGCGCGCCCTGCCCGCCCCACAGCGCCAGATGGTCGGCCCGTTCATCTTCTTCGATCAGGCCGGCCCGGCGGAGTTTCTGACCGGGCAAGGCGTTGACGTCCGCCCCCACCCCCACATCGGGCTCGGCACCGTCACCTACCTTTACCGCGGCGACTTCCATCACCGCGACTCCACCGGCGCCGACCAGGTGATCCGCCCGGGCGAGCTGAACTGGATGATCGCAGGCAAGGGCGTCACGCATTCCGAACGGACCTCTGCCGAGGGCCGATCCGGTCCCAACAGCCTGTTCGGCATCCAGACGTGGATCGCCCTGCCCGAGGATCGCGAAGACAGCGACCCGGTGTTCGAGCACCACGGCAAGGCCAGCCTGCCAGAGTTCAACGACGGCGGTGTCTCGGCCCGGCTGATCCTTGGCCGTGCCTTCGGAGCCACGGCGCCCGCCACGCTCTATTCCGACACCTTCTATCTGGACGTGACGCTGGAGGCCGGCGCCCGCTTTCCCCTGCCCGACGATCACGAGGACCGGGGCATCTATGTCTCGACCGGATCGGTCCGCGTGGCAGGCCAGGTTTTCGAGGCTGGCCGCATGATGGTCTTCCGCCCGGGCGACGCGATCACTGTCGAGGCCGGTCCCGAAGGGGCGCGCCTGATGGCCCTGGGCGGAGAAACCCTAAACGGCCCGCGCTACATCTGGTGGAACTTCGTGGCCTCCTCCCGCGACAGGATCGAGGCCGCCAAGGAAGAGTGGCGCGCGGCGCATTGGGGCAAGGGCATGTTCGACCTGCCACCCGCCGACCGGGAAGAACACATCCCCCTGCCCTGACGCCTAGGGCCAGCGGCAGTCGATGATCTCCAGCCAGGGTTCGGACGGTTCCGGCCTCTCGACCCCCGGCGCCCGGTCGCGCAGCCAGTCCTGCAGGTACTCAAGAAACGCATCGCTGCCGGGCTGCACCGGCCGGTGGCGCGCTGTGCCGGGCGCGCCCCAGTCGTCCCACGGAGCCTCCCGGTTTATGTGCGGCCCGATCTCGCACGCGACCAGCGCGCATTTGCCCACCGCCTCCAGCGTGCGGCGACTGACGCCCTTCTCGCCCCCTTCGGCAAAGGACCTGTCAGTCAGCCGGACCTCCGGATCGGTGTAGGGAGAGGCGCGCACCCCTTCGAACCATTGCCGGCCAAGGCGGCATCCCCCATTTGCGCCCGCCTCCGTCCCGTCATGGCGGAACGCGCAGCGGTGAAAGACGAACCCGTAAGGCGAAGAGAGCGCCGTGGACGGGGCCGTGGCCCAGTTCGATGCGCCGCGTGCGCCCCTTGACCGGACCTCGCACCCCTCGAAAAAGGCCATCGCGCCGCCGAAGATGAAATCGACATCTCCCTCGATCACGCTGTCCGAGACATGGATACGCGGCACCGGGCGACCTTGCGGCGCCTGAAGGTAGAGCGTGTCCTGAAATGACGACAGGTGCACGTTGTGAAGGGCGACCCTGTCCGCCGCCAAGTGCAGCGCGACGGCTTGGTGCTGCCCCTCGGCAAAACGCCCGTCCATATCCTTTGAGCCGCCCTCCGGCGCGGCCGCCGCGCGGTCGCAGGCATAATCGTTGCGCAGGGTCATGCCTTCGATGCGGCAGCCCTCGGCCAATACGGTCAGCACGCCGCTGTTGCCGGTGGAGATGACGTCCCGCGCGGCGATCCGTTCGAAGTGCGCACGGCTGTCGCGGTGCATCGTCCTGATCCGCGGACCGAAACGGCGCGCGTATTCCTCGCCCGGCATCTGGGCATCTATCCGTGCCGCGACGATCACTTCCCCCGCGCCATCTCCCCGCAGGGTCAGCGGCGGCGCGCCCTCGGGGATCACAATCGGCCCGGGGTAGAAGCCCGCCGCGATGCGGATCTCGCGCCGGGCCGTGCCGAACTCTGTCCGTCCGGTCAGGCAGAGGTCGATGGCTGCCTGTATGTCGCTGACCGGCCCGTCCGGGGAAACCTCGATCACCGGACCGTCGCCGACCTCCTCCGGCCAGTCGCCCAATACCAGCGCCTTTGCCAGGCGGTCGGGGATCATGCGCGCACGCGCTCCCGGGCACCCGCCTCTTCCGCCAGAAGGTTCTCCGCCACCGCCATCATGAGCGGCCCGACCCCTTTGGCGTCATCGGGCACGCGCGCTTCGGTCAGGTAGTATTCGGCGGACCCGTCGCGGAAGCGCCCCTCGAACATACCCAGCCCCGCGACCTGGCAGATATCCTCCATGCGGGGACCGTCCGACCCGTCGCGCAGGACACGCCGGACCAGCAGATCGGCAAGGCCCTCCGTATCGCCCGTCCAGAGCCCAAGCGCCCGCGCCCGCAAGAGCGCGTAGGTGAACATGGAGGAGGCCGAGGCCTCCTCGTAATTGCCTGGCAGGTCCGGGCGATCCACGACCTGCAGCCAAAGCCCGCCCTCCTGCCGGAGCGCATCTATCCGCGAAAGAAGGTCCGTGGCCCGCGCTTCGAGCGGGGCAAAGCGTGCCGGTCCGGCAAGGTCGCGCAGATCGACCAGCGCCATGGCCAGCCACCCCAGCGCCCGCGCCCAATGCGCCGGGTTGTGGCCGGTCACCGCGTCGGCCCAGGGCTGCTTGCGCACCTCGTCGACGGCATGGGCGTAAAGCCCGGTCTCCGGCACCCATGTCATTTCCAGCGCGGTATCCACCTGTTTCAGGGCGTCCTCCACCATGGCGGCGTCGCCGGTGCGCAGCCCGTATCCCACGGCGAAGGGCGCGCCCATGTAGAGACCGTCGAGCCAGACCTGCCAAGGGTAGCGCAACTTGTGCCACCACACGCCCGAACGCGTCCTCGGGTGCGTTTCAAGTTGCCCCGCCAGCAGCCCCGCCGCGTCGAGCCAGCGCGGATCGCCCGTCACCTCGTCGAGATACAGAAGCGCGCGGCCCGCCATGACGTGGTCGATGTTGTACTCGCTCTGGCTGTACCCGGCGAGCGACGGCCCCGGCTCGACCTGGGGCGATATCAGCCGCAGCAGGTGGTCCAGCCAGACGCGATCGCCCGTGGCACGGTGCAGAAGCTCCAGCCCGCGATAGACGCAGCCGTCCTCGTAACACCACGCGCCGCCCTTGTAGGCGCGGTAGTCGCGGGCGAACGCGTCGAAATACTCCATCAGCATGGCGCCTCTTCCCTCTCGTTCATGATCTCCGGCGCGCCCGCGACCTCGGCGAAATCCGACCAGAGGGCCGCGTTGCGCAGCTCCGGCACGTGCAGCGCCATCAGCGGCACATCCGGCGCGGCGTTGGCGTCAAAGGACACCCGGTAGCGTATCAGTGTTAGGCCCTGCACCGGCGCCTCCGGCAGGCCCAGCACCGCCGCCGCGGCAACCGTCACCCCCGTCGCCGTCACATCGGTGAAGGTTATGTCCGATATCTCGGGCGTGCCCGCGTCGCGCGGGGCCGGTGCGCGGGACTGGACCCGGTCGTCCTTGCCGTCCGCGTCGCAGAAATAGAAGGCGTTGACCGCGAGCGGTGTCGGCACGTCCGTCATCGCCACGTCCGAGAAGCGGACCCGCCGGACAAACCCGCCCCGGCCCCGTCGCGTCTTGATGCGCAGCCCACGGTCGGTGGCGTCGAAGGCGCAGGCGTGCACGGTCACGTCCTCGATCCCGCCGGACATCTCCGACCCCAGCACCACCGCCCCATGGCCGCGCGCCATGCGGCAATGATGAATGTTCAGGTCCCTGCACGGCGCGAGGTGGGCATTGTTGCCACCGGGCACGCGCTTGCCCGCCTTGACCGCGATGCAGTCGTCACCGACGGAGAAGTCGACGCAGGCGATCTCCCCCCCCTCGCAGCTTTCAGGGTTGAGGCCGTCGGTGTTGGGGCTGTCGGGCGGGTTCTCGATCCGCAGGTTCGAGACATGCAGGCTCCGGCAGAACACCGGGTGCACGGTCCAAGACGGCGCATTGCGCACCGTGAGACCGGTCAGCCGCGCCTCATGGCAGCGGATCAGTTGCAGCGCCCTCGGGCGCCGCGCGCCATCCCGCGTCTCCTTCGGCCAGGACCACCAGTCGCCCCGGTCGCCGCCGCCGTCGATGGTGCCCCGGCCGGTGATCGTCAGCCCGTCACACTCCACCGCCGTCACAAGTGCGGCGAAGCATCGCTCCGGCACGCCTTCCCACGTGCCGAGGACGCGGCCCTCTGGGTCAAGGGCGTCGAGTTTCGGCCAGCCGCTGCGGTCCGCGATGCCGTAGAGCTCCGCGCCGTCTTCCAGAAGCAGCGTCATGCGCGGCTTGAGGAACACCGGCCCGGTCGGGTAGCGCCCCGGCCCTACCCTGAGCGTGCCCCCCTCCGGCACGGCGGCGACGGCGCGGGCAAAAGCCTGCGCGTTGTCCGCGGCATCTGTCGAAACACCATGGTCACTGGCTTCCACCAGCCCCGCGCAGGCTTCGGTTACGAAGTCCAGCGTGCCGATGGAGGTCTCCAGCCGGTAGCCGCTGTCCGGCGACAGGCGGTCTAGGAACAGTGCGCAGACCGTCTGCGTCCCGGACCCGAGCGGTACGCCCCGTTCGTCCAGCAGCGTCCAGCGGACGGGATCCGGCAAGGCGAACCGCGTCCCCGGCGGGCACAATAGAAGAGAGACCGTCCGCGCGCTGAGGGCGAGGACCTGTATGTCGGTCATGTCGATGTCCATCCTGTTGGCGGCTGGCCGGGACACGCGCCCCGGCCAGCCCTGTCGTCGAAAGCCAGGGGTCAGGAGCCCATGTCCTCCAGCGCTTCCTTGATGGCGTAGATCATCTCGTCTGCCGCCGTGGCCGCGTCGATCTCGCCGTAGGCGTAGAGTTCGAGGTTGTCCTCCATGGCCGAGCGGACGTCCGGGAACTCCATCATCGGATGGATCGCCGGGCCTTCGGCGGCCATGACACGGTCCTGCGCCTCGACCTGCATCGGCGCGATGGCGCCCGCGTCGGAAAGCTGCTTGATCGCCGCCTTCGACGCCGGGACACCGCGGGTGGAGCCAAGTGCCTCGACGCCTTCGGGTTCGTTCAGCAGGCAGTTGACGATTTCCGCCGCCGCCTGCTGGTTGTCCGAATTGGCCGAGATCGAGAAGACCATCGACGACTTGCGGTAGACGCCTGCCGTCTTCTGGCCGTCCATGGTCAGCAGGTCGGTGTAGACGATCTCCTGCCCGTCTTCGAGCGGATCGGAGATCTTGAAGAAGGTGGAATCCCACTGGTAGGTGCCGCCGATCTTGCCCGCGGTCCAGTTCGGGTTCTCGTGGAGCGGCACGTTGCCCGCCGCCGCCACGTCCTGCCACTTGGGCACGACGTGGTTCTCCACCAGCGTGCCATAGAACTCGATGGCCTTCGTCA
Organism: Sagittula sp.; assembly: GCF_052825245.1. NCBI lineage: Bacteria > Pseudomonadati > Pseudomonadota > Alphaproteobacteria > Rhodobacterales > Roseobacteraceae > Sagittula > Sagittula sp. The sequence continues at coordinate 33,920 of NZ_JBRBWD010000061.1, read as the reverse complement.
GCTCTTCCTCTGTCCACATGACCTCGTTCGTGGCCGGGTCGATCAGCGGCTTGCCGGTCATCTGCGTGCCGTAGAGCGTGACGATCAGCGCCGCGTCGAGCGCCGTGGCCTCGAACGGGTAGTAGTCCTCGCCCAGCTTCTCGGCAAAGACCGGGCCCGCGGCGACAAGGTCGTCCCAGGTCTTCGGCAGCTCCAGCCCCGCCTTCTCCCACGTGGTGGTGTTGAACACGAAAAGCCGCGCGGTGGTAGACACGGACAGGCCGTTCAGCTTGCCGTTGCGGGTGCCGTCCTCAAGCTGCGAGGCGTCCCAGTTCGACAGGTCGATGGTGTCGGAAAATGCGTTGAGATCGGCGAAACCGTCACCGTTCTTCGAGTAGATCGGCAGCCACGGCCAGTTGACCTGCATGATGTCGGCCTCTGTCTTGCCGGCGATCTGCGTGGTCAGCTTCTCGAAATGGCCATCCCAGCCGGTGTACTCCGGGTTGATGGTATGGCCGTGCTTTTCGCCGCAGGCCTTCAGGGCCTCCTGCGTGGCGGCGTGACGGCTGTCGCCGCCCCACCAGCTCATGCGCAGCTCTGCGGCATTGGCAGTCGTGCAAAGTGCCGCCGTCGCAAGCGCGATCGTCAGGATATGTCGTTTCATGCGGTTCTCCTCCCTTGAAACTCCGGTGTTGGTCTTGCCAGCGAGACGTTCCCGCCGGTGGTCTTGTCGAAGACGTGGATGCGGTGCCCCTTCGGGCGCAGGCCGACGCGGTCGCCGCGTTTCAGCCCCTTGTCGAAGAGGTGCGAGGGCACCACACAGGTGAAGATCGCTCCGCCGATGTCGGCAAAAAGGTTCACCTCGTGCCCCATGAATTCGAGGTTCCTGACCTCGCCGGTGAAGGCGCCCGCCGCGCCCTCGGGCACGACCTCAAGGTGCTGCGGGCGGATGCCCAGCGTCACCGGACCGTTCGCCACCTCCAGCCGGTCGTCCAGCCCCTGCGGGACGGCCACGCTCTGCCCGCCTGCCGTGAGCACCGGCAGCCCGTTCTCGCGGGTCAGCACGGCGTCCACCAGGTTCATCTCCGGCATCCCTATGAACCCGCCGACGAAGGCGTTCGCGGGCCTCTCGTACAGTTCCTCGGGGGTGGCCACCTGCATGATATGGCCGTCCTTCATGACGCAGATGCGGTCGCCCATGGTCATCGCCTCCACCTGGTCGTGGGTGACGTAGATGACGGTGGCAGGGCTGCCCTCGTCCTTCAGGCGCTTGTGCAGGTCGGTGATCCGCACCCGCATGGAGGCGCGCAGCTTGGCGTCGAGGTTGGACAACGGTTCGTCGAACAGGAAGACTTCGGGCTGCTTGATGAGCGCGCGCCCCAGCGCCACCCGCTGCGCCTGCCCGCCGGAAAGCTGCTTGGGCAGCCGGTCCAGAAGCTCCCCGATCTCGAGGATGGTGGAAACGCCCGCCGTCTTCGCCTCGATCTGCGCCTTCGGTTCGCGTTTCAGCCGCAGTCCGAAGGACAGGTTCCGGTGCACCTTCATGTGCGGATAAAGCGCGTAGTTCTGGAAGACCATCGCGATGCCGCGCTTGCCGGGCACCAGATCGTTGACCACCCGGTCGCCGATCACGATCTCGCCGCCGGTCACCGTCTCCAGCCCCGCGATCATCCGCAGTGTCGTGGACTTGGCGCAACCGGACGGGCCGACCAGCACCATGAACTCGCCTTCCTTGACGTGCAGGTCGATGCCGTGCACCGCCTTGAAGCCATTGCCGTAGGTCTTTTCGACCCCCTTCAGATGCAACTCGGCCATCAGCCTTTCACACCTCCCGTGGATATGCCTTCGATGAAGGACTTCTGAGCGAGGAAGAACACGACCAGCGAGGGCGTCAGCGCCAGCACCGTCATGGCGAGGATCTGGTTCCAGTCGAAGGCCTCGGTCGCGTCGATGGACAGCTTGAGCGCCAGCGAAATCGGGTACTTCTCGACGGTCGAGACGTAGATCAGCGGGCCGAGGAAATCGTTCATCGTCCACATGAACTGGAACAGGCAGACAGAGATGATCGCGGGCATCAGCATCGGCACCACGATGAAGACCAGCGTCTGCACCACGTTCGCCCCGTCGCAGCGCGCCGCCTCCTCCATCTCGCGCGGGATGGCGCGGAGGAACTGGATCACCATGAAGACGAAGAACGCATCGCCGGCCAGCCACGAGGGCGCGAACAGCGGCAGGTAGGTGTCGAGCCAGCCCAGTTCGCGGAACAGCAGGTACTGCGGGATGCGCGTCACCACGTCGGGCAGCAGCAGCGTGGCGATCAGGATGGTGAAGAGCACCTTCTTGCCCGGGAACTCGAAACGGGCAAATCCGTAAGCCACCAGCGTGCAGGAGATCGCGGTGCCGATCACCTTCGGGATCACGATCTGCATCGAGTTGATGAAGAACGTGGCGAAGGTGTAGGGCGTCGAGGTCTGCCAGCCTTTGACATAGCCGTCGAGCGTCGGCTCCTTCGGCCAGAACCACGCCGAGGAGAACATCTCGGAGTTGGTCTTGAACGAGGCGCCGATCAGCCAGATCAGCGGGTAGATCATCACCAGTCCCACGAGGATCAGCAGCCCGTAGCGTATGGCAGAGTTGATCCGGGCCTTGCGGCGCAGCCGGATCTCAAGCTGGGTCGGCGCGTCGTCGCGGGTGGTGTCGGGCAGGTCCGAGAGGGAAACCATATGCTCAGCTCCTCTTGTCGCCGGCGTAGTAGACCCACTTCTTCGAGGACCAGAAGGCCAGGAGGGTCAGCACCATGATAATCGCGAACAGCACCCAGGCGATGGCCGACGCATACCCCATGTCGAAGCTCTTGAACGCCTCGTCGTAGATGTAGAGGGGCAGCAGGTAGGTGGACTTCAGCGGTCCGCCCTGGGTGATGATGTAGGGTCCGTTGAACTCCTGGAACGCCTGCACGGTCTGCATGATGAGGTTGAAGAAGATCACCGGCGTGATGAGCGGCAGGGTGATGTAGCGGAAGATGTGCCAGGGGTTCGCCCCGTCGATGGCCGCCGCCTCGTAGAGCGACCTGTCCACCGATTGCAGCGCGGCGAGGAAGATCACCATGGCCGACCCGAACTGCCAGCAGCGCAGAAGAGTCAGCGTGATCAGCGCGTTGTCGGGATCGCCGAACCAGTTGACCGCTTCGAACCCAAGGCCCGTGAGGACCATGTTGACCAGCCCGGTGTTGGCGAACATATAGCGCCACAGCACGGCAATCGCGATGGAGCCGCCCAGGATCGACGGCACGTAATAGGCCGTGCGGAACAGGTTGATCCCGCGCAGCCGGTAGTTCAGCACCACCGCGATGAACAGCGCGAAGATCAGCTTCAGCGGCACGGTCATGGCGACATAGGTCAGCGTCACGCTCAGCGATTTGTCGAAGGTCCGGTCGCGGGTGAACAGCTTCTCGTAGTTCTTCGTGCCCACCCACTCCGGGCTGCTCAGCAGGTCATAGTCGGTGAAGCTGAGGTAGAAGGACGCGACGAAGGGGAAGGCGGTGAACAGCGCCAGCCCGATGATGTAGGGCGCGACGAACCACAGCCCGAGGAACTTGCTGTCTCCGCCCATCAGGCCGCCCCCCGCAGGTTGTCCGGCAGCCACTGTGCCGTCGCCGCCAGCATCTCGGCGAACATCGCGCGGGCCGTGGCGGTGTCGAGGTGGCGCACCAGCGGGTCGGAATGGAACAGCGGGAAAAGCGCCCCGCCGTCCACTTCCATGACCGCGCCGACAAGCGCCGTCTGCCGGTCCGCATGGTCCCGCAGGATGTCCGTGAGTGGTGCGGGCAAGGGATCGGCCACCATCGGCACGATGCCGAGGCCGGAGAACATGGCGTTGGTTTCCACCACCTCGCCAAGCGGCAGGCCGGGCATCTGCCCGGTGTTGGGCAGGTTGACGTTGCTGACGAAGGGCGCGCCGCTCTTCAGGGCGACGATCTGATCGACCATCGCCTCGTCCGAGCGACTGGCGGCGGGCGTCCCCTGCCCCTCCGCCAGGGCCTCCGCCCGCGCCTGTTTCGCGGCGCGGTCGCGGATGCGGTACTCCACCGGCGTGAGGGCAAAGCCCCAGCGTTGAGGATCGTCGAGATAGCCGGGCAGGAACTCCGCCAAATGCCGGTCGCCTGCCGCGGCGGGCACGCCAAAGCGCGCGCCAAGGTCGAATGCAACCCGGCAACGGCTGCCGAAGTAGCGCGCGTGCTCCTCGTCCTTCCCGGGTTCGGTCAGGAAGGAACCGTCTTCGCGGTGCGCCTCTGCCCAGGCGCGGTAGTCGGGAAGCATGTCGCGCCCGTGCAGGGCGATACGGGTGACGAAGGTGAAATGGTTGATCCCGGCCACCGAGACCTCGACATCGCGGTGCGAGGCACCCTCCCCGGCCAGCGCCGCCACCTGCCGCCGGATCTTCGTCACCTCGTGGCATTCGCCCCAAGCCCGGATAGCAGGGAAGGCCGCGTAGAGCGCGCCGGTCAGGCAACTCATCGGATTGGTCAGGTTGCAGACCCACGCCTCGGGCGCATGGTCGCGGACGGCCCGCCCGATCTCGGCCAGCATCGGCACCGACCGGATCGCCCGGACAAACCCGCCCGGCCCAACTGTGTCGCCCACGGCCTGCGCGATCCCGTAGCGCGCGGGGATGGCGATGTCGTGGCCCATGTCCTCGAACCGGCCGGGCAGGATGGATATCACCACCACGTCGGCCCCCTCCAGCGCCTCCGGAAGGGAGTTGCAGGCACGGTAGGTCGCGGGCGTGCCACTCGACACCTGCGCGTAGCGGGCGCCGATCCGGGCGTTGCGTTCTGCGGCCGTCGGGTCGATGTCAAAAAGCCTGACCTCTGCCGCCAGCCGCGTGTCCTCTGCCAGATCGGCCATGAGCGTCAGCGCCCAGTTCAGCGACCCTCCGCCCACGAAGGCGATCCTGACGGGAAGTGTGTCTCCGGATTTGTGCATGTCGTCTCTGCAAGGTCACACGCGTTACGTGCACACTCGCAACTCCTCCTCTGGAAAGGCACCGATTCACCCACTCCTCTGGGTTTTCGCCGCCGTTGAATCACAGTAATATGCTAGTCAGCCGTTCGGAATGCTGGTATTCCGAGAAAATGATGGACGAAATCGAACATTCGCCACTTCAGCACATTCCGATGCGGTCCCTGTCCCTGACCTTGGCCCGCTCGACGATCCGCATGCGCCATGGCCCGCGCTGGTCCATCGACAAGGTGAACCCGGTCCATGACCTCGTGATCTGCCTGTCGGGTGCGGGAAAGTACGTGCTGGGCGACTACGGGACGGAGGTCACGCTGACTCCCGGCCATGCCATGCTGATCCCGGCGTGGACAAGGTTCCGTGGGCGCCATGGAGGGGGAGAGGAGACCTTCACCGGCATCGCGCAGCACTTCTCGCTGGATCTCTTCGGGCGGGGCGACCTGATCGGGCAGCTCGACCTTGCAGCGTCCGTGCGGCTCAGCCGCTGGGACAGCCTCTGCCACACCGTGACCGACTACCATGCCACGGTGCCCCACGGCAGCACCACGCTCATTCAGCACCACCAGTTCATGGTGCTCCTGCTGGCGGTGCTGGAGGACGCGTTTCTCGGCTGGAAGGTAGAGGATGCCGCACCGGATTCGCAGGATCACCTGTCGATCCAGATCATGCGGGTGGCCACGCGCCTGTCCTCCGACCCGCTGGGGGCCGCTCTTGAGGAAGCCATGCAGAGCCTCGGCTACAACGAGGATTACTTCCGCCGTGCCTTTCGCGACCGTATGGGCCTGACGCCGCAGAAGTTCCGGGAACGCAAACGGATGGAGTTCGCCGCCAACCGCCTGGGCCAGGGCCTGTCGGTCAAGGCGGTGGCGGCGGAACTGGGATATACCGACCCGTATTTCTTCAGCCGGATGTTCAAGCGCCACCTCGGCGCCAGCCCCTCCGTCTACCGCGAAACCGGGCGCAGGCCCTAGACGCGGCACCGGCGGATGAAAGGGCGGACCGAAGCCCGCCCCGCTCACTTGCCGTCGAGGTAGTCCGCGACCGAGGCGCGCGCGCCCTTCCCGGCCAGCGACACGTAGGCCGCCGTCACCGCATCGCGGAAAGCCGCGTTCCCGGCCAGCCCCTCGTCAAAGACATCGCGCATCTCCAGAAGTGCCGCGACCTTTTCTTCCGGAGTTTCCGCGCCGTCGGACGCGGCCTTCAGCCGGCCTGCCAGCGGATCGCGCACGTCGATGGTCGCGCCCGTCTCGTCCACGCCGCCCACGTAACGCATCCACCCCGCCACGGCGAGGCACAGGCCCCTCGGGACACGGCCGTCTTGCAGATTATCGCGGATGGTGCCGAGCAGCCGCTGCGGCAGCTTCTGCGAGCCGTCCATCGCGATCTGCCACGTGCGGTGACGGATCGCGGGGTTGCGGTACCGCTCCAGCAGCGCGGCCGCATAGGCCGGCAGGTCCTCGCCCTCGGGCTGCGGCACGGTCGGCAGGATCTCCTCCGCCCACAGCCGTTCGCACAGCGCGGCAAAGACCGGGTCGGCCACCGCGTTCGAGATCGTCTCGTGTCCGGCGAGGTAACCGAGATAGGCCAACGTCGAATGCGTGCCGTTCAGGCAGCGCAGCTTCATCAGCTCGTGCGCCTCGACGCTTTCCACGAATTGCGCGCCGGCCTTGTCCCAGTCCGGGCGGCCAGAGGCAAAACGGTCCTCGATCACCCATTGCCGGAAGGGTTCGTGCACCACCATGGCGGGGTCTTCATAGCCCTCCGCCTCGGCCAGCCGGGCCACGTCGGCCTCCGTCGTGGCGGGCGTGATGCGGTCCACCATGGTCGCCGGGAACGGCACCTCGGCAGTGATCCAGTCCGCCAGCTCCGGCGAGACGCGGCGGGCGAAGTCCAGCACCACGCCCTTCGCCAGCACGCCGTTCGACGGCAGGTTGTCGCAGCTCAGCACGGTGAAGGGTGCCTCGCCTGCCGTGCGGCGGCGGTCCAGCGCGGCGCAGATGAAGCCCACGGCGGACCGCGGCGCGCCTGAGATTTCGAGGTCGTGCACGATGTCGGGATGTGCCGGGTCCAGCGCCCCGGTGGAGGGATTGTGGCAATAGCCCTTCTCGGTGATCGTCAGTGACACGATCCTGACCGCCGGATCGGCCATGGCGTCGACCACCGCCGCCGGGTCCTCCGGTGCCACCAGCACGCGGGCGATGGAGCCGATCACGCGCCGCACCTCGCCCTCGGGCCCCAGTTCGACCGCCGTGTAGGCGCCGCCCTGCGGCATGAGCTGGTCGCGCGCGGTCGGCGACTTCAGCGAGACGGCGCAGATCCCCCATGGCGCGTCGCCGCGCACCTCGTCGGTGTAGATCGCGTTGAACGCCCGAAAGAACGCACCGGGGCCAAGATGCACGATGCCGACCTCGGGCGCATCGCCCGTCCGCTTCAGCCTATCGGGCAAGCCAGCCTCCATCCACGTTCAGGACCGCCCCGGTCACGTACTTCGCCGCAGGCGTGCAGAGGAAGACCACCGCCCCGGCGATATCCTCCGGATCGCCCCACCGGCCCGCCGGGATGCGGTCGAGGATCGCCTTGCTGCGGTCGGGATCGTTGCGCAGCGCCTCGGTGTTGTTGGTCGCGATGTAGCCCGGGGCCACGGCGTTGACGTTGATGCCCTTCGCGGCCCATTCGTTGGCGAAGATCTTCGTCAGGCCCGCGACACCATGTTTCGAGGCGGTGTAGGACGGCACGCGGATGCCGCCCTGGAAGGACAGGAGCGAGGCGATGTTGACGATCCGCCCGCCCGCGTCGCGCGCAAGGGCGTTCTTAGCGAACCGCTGGCACAGCATGAAGACGGCCTTGAGGTTCACGTCCATCACGTCGTCCCAGTCCGCCTCCGAGAAGTCGACCGAGTCCTCGCGGCGGATGATGCCGGCGTTGTTCACGAGGATGTCGAGGTCGTCCGGCAAGGCCGCCACGCAGGCGTCGATGTCGGCGAGGTCCAGCATCAGCTCCTCGGCCGTGCCGCCCACAGCCTCACAGGCCGCGACTGTCTCCGCGCAGGAGCGGCGGCCGGCGGCGATCACGTGCGCGCCCGCCTCTGCCAGCCCCACCGCGATGGCCTCGCCGATGCCGGTGTTCGCGCCGGTGACCAGCGCCCGCTTGCCGTCGATCCGGAAACTCAACGCAGGTCCTCCATCGCCACCATGTCCATGTCGGTGAAGTCGACGTTGTCGCCCGCCATCGCCCAGCAGAAGGTGTAGGCCGAGGTGCCCGCACCGGCGTGGATCGACCACGGCGGAGAGATGATCGCCTCTTCGTTGGCGATGACCATGTGGCGGGTCTCTTCGGGCTTGCCCATGAAGTGGAAGACGCGCTGCCCTTCGGGAATGTCGAAGTAGAGATACGCCTCCATCCGGCGGTCGTGCAGGTGGCAGGGCATCGTGTTCCAGATCGAGCCGGGCTTGAACTGGGTGTACCCCATCACAAGCTGGCAGCTTTCGACCACCTCGGGGTGCACGAACTGGTGGATCGTCCGTTCGTTGCTGGTCTCCTGCGCGCCCAGTTCGACGTGGCGGGCCATCTCGAAGGTCACGAGCTTCGTCGCGCAGGCACGGTGCGCGGGCGCGGACAGCACGTAGTACCGTCCCGGCGCGTTGAACGTCACGGCGCCGGAGCCCATGCCGACGTAAAGGACCTCTCCCTTGCCGATGGTGTGGCTTTCGCCGCCGACCTCGACGGTCCCGGCCTCACCGATGTTTAGGATGCCCATCTCGCGGCGTTCGAGGATCGTGGCCGTCCCCGTCTCCGGCACGTGGTCGAGCACCAGCGGGCCAGACACCGGCACGGCAGAGCCGAGGATGAGGCGGTCGTAATGCGAATAGACCAGCTTGATCTCGCCTTCCGCGAACAGGCCGCCGACGTGGAAATGATCGCGCAGGCCTTGCGTGTCCAGCCCCTTGGTGGTGGCCGGGTCGATGGCATAGCGGGTTTCGGCGTTGGTCGTCATGTCTTCTCCTTACAGGAAATCGTCGCGTCGGGGTGTGAAGGTGTCGATCAGCTCGCCCTGCTCGAGGCAGATGCAGCCGTGGCGCGCGCCGGAGGGGATCACGAAGCTGTCCCCGGGCCGGACGTCGAACACCTCGTCCGCCACCTGGAACCGGAACTTGCCTGCCTTCACATAGGTGGACTGGATGTGGGGATGGTCGTGCAGCTTGCCCTCGGCGCCTTCCTCGAAGCAGAAGGACACGACCATCAGTTCGGGCCGCTCCGACAGGACCTGTCGGGTGACACCGGGATCGGGAAAGGCGCGGGGATAGGTCTTCAGCATTGGGGTTCTCCTATCGGAAGACGGCGGGCAGCCAGAGCGACAGCGCCGGGACATAGGTCACCAGCATCAGCACGGCGAGCGAGGCGAGGTAGAACGGCCAGATCGTGCGGATCACCTCGCCGATGCGGATGCGGCCCACGGCACAGCCGACGAACAGCACCGCCCCCACCGGCGGCGTGCAGAGGCCGATGCCCAGGTTGAGGATCAGGATGATGCCGAACTGCACCGGGTCGACGCCATAGGCCGTGGCGACCGGCAGGAAGATCGGCGTGGTGATGACGATCAGCGGCGACATGTCCATGAAGGTGCCGAGGAACAGCAGCACCACGTTCAGGAGCAGCATGATGAGGATCGGGTTGTCGCTGAGCCCCTTCATCCAGGACACGAGGTCGGCGGGCACGCGCAGGTAGGCAAGGAGCCAGCCGAAGGCCGCCGCCGATCCGATGACCAGCAGCACCATCGACGAGGTCCGGACCGCCGACATGGTCGCCGCCACGAACTCTCCCCAAGGAAGGGAGCGGTAGACGAACCACGTCACCGCCAGCGCGTAGATCACCGCGATGCACGACGATTCCGATGCGGTGAAGACGCCCGAGCGCACGCCGCCGAAGATGATCGCCACGAGGATCAGACCGGGGACCGCGCTCAGCAGCAGGCCCAGCATGGCGCGGGCGCCGGGGAAAGGTTCTGTCGGGTAGCCGCGCTTCCTTGCGACGGCCCATGCCGCCACCATCAGCGCAAAGGCCAGCAGCAGCCCGGGGATGATGCCGGCGGTGAAGAGGTCGGCGATGGACAGCCGCCCGCCCGCCGAGATCGAATAGATGATCAAGTTGTGCGAGGGCGGCAGCATCAGCGCGATGATCGAGGAGGTCACCGTCACGTTCACCGCGTAGTCCTTGCCGTAGCCGCGTTCCTCCATCTGCGGGATCATCAGGCCGCCGATGGCGGACGCGTCCGCTGCCGCCGAGCCCGAGATGCCCCCGAACAGGACCGATGCGGCGATGTTCACCTGCCCCAGCCCTCCGCGCATGTGCCCGACCGCGGCGCCCGCCAGCGCCACCAGCCTTCGCGCGATGTCGCCGCGCACCATCAGTTCGCCCGCGTAGATGAAGAACGGGATGGCCAGCAGCGCGAAGACCGAGATGCCGGAGTTCAGCCGCTGGAACACCACCACCGGCGGCAGGCCGATGTAGGCGATGGTCGCGAAGGACGACACACCGAGGCAGAACGCGACCGGCGTGCCGATCAGCAGGAGCACCGTGAAGGTGCCGAAAAGGACGATCAGTTCCATGCAGTTTCCCTCGCCGGGGCCGCGGCCCCCTGCCCGTTCAGGGCGAATTCCCATGCCCGCGCGGGGCCAGTTCGTCCGGCCGCTGCCGGCTCATTCCTCTATGGCGTCGTCACCGAACCGCGACGTGGCCAGCCCGACCGAGCGTCTCAGCAGCCGCTCCAGCGACAGCAGGATCATCAGGATGCCGCCGACGATCAGGCTTAGGAACGAGGTCGCGCCGGTGATCCCGAGGTTCGGGATCGTGGTGGCCCATGTCGTCTCGGCCAGTTGCCAGCCGTACCAGACCATGCCGCCGCCGAAGGCGATGACCACGAGGTCCGAGACGGTGTGAAAGAACCTCTGCACACGCTCCGGCAGGATGTAGAGCAGCACGTCGAACGACAGGTGGTTGCCCTCGCGCACGCCCACCGCGGCGCCGAGGAAGATGAACCAGCCCATCAGCAGGATGGAGGTCGTCTCGGTCCACGTGGGCGTGTCGTTCAGCACGAAACGGCCCCAGACCTGCCAGCCGATCAGCGCCGTCATGCCCACCAGCCCGGCGCCCGCCAGCCACAGGAAGACCTTCGTCGCCCGAGCGACGACCGCCGACAGTTTCAGCACAGTCTCTTGCATGATGGGTCCCCCTCGGGTCCGCCCCGCCCCCGAAAAAAGGCGGGCCTGCACAAAGGCAGGCCCGCCGGGATGTCAGTTATTCGACAGCGCGGATCTCATCGACCAGCGACTTCAGCTTCTCGGAGGTCACATGCTTGTCGTAGACCGCGTTCATGGCGTCCATGAACGGCTGCTTGTCGATGTCCTCGATGATCTCGACACCGGCGGCGCGGACCTTCTCTTCGGAGGCCTTCTCGCGCTCGGCCCAGAGCTCGCGCATGATCGGCACGCTGTCCTTGGCGGCCTGGCGCACCAGCTCCTGGTCTTCCGGCGACAGCTTGTTCCACGACGCCTGCGACATCACCAGAACTTCCGGCACGATCAGGTGCTGGTCGAGCGTGTAGTAACCAGCGACTTCGTAGTGGCCCGAGGATTCGAAGGACGGCCAGTTGTTCTCGGCCCCGTCGATGACGCCGGTCTGGATCGAGGAGTAGACCTCGCCATATGGCAGCGGCGTGGCGTTTGCCCCGAGCGCATCCACCATGTCCACGAAGACGTCGGACTGCATGACGCGGAACTTCAGCCCTTCCATGTCCTCGATCGAGGTGATCGGCTTCTGGCTGTTGTAGAACGACCGCGAGCCGCCGTCGTAGTAGGCAAGGCCCACGAGCTGGTGGTTCTGGAACTCGTTCAGGATCTTCTCGCCCACTTCTCCATCGACCACGGCGTGCATGTGGTCCGTGCCGCGGAAGATGTAGGGCAGCGAGAAGACCTTGGTTTCCTCGATGATGTTGTTGAACGGTCCGAGCGAGACGCGGTTCAGGTCGATCACGCCCAGCTGGGTCTGCTCGATGGTGTCCTTTTCCTCGCCAAGCTGGGCAGAATGGAACACCTCGACGCAGATGCGCCCGTCAGAGCGCTCTTCCAGCATCTCGCCCATCTTCTCGACGGCGACCACCGTCGGGTAGCCTTCGGGGTGCGTGTCCGACGAGCGCAGGGTGATCTCGCAGGCGCTGGCCGCGCTCACCATGGCCGCGGACGCCAAGAGCGCCGCTAGGGTTGTCTTCATTTTCATGTCAGTCTCCTCCCTGGATGAAACGGCATCAGAGCCCGTAGGCATCCTTCGCCAGATTGTACGTGAGGTCGGCCGCGACCTCGTACGCCTCGCTCTCCCGCAGGCGGCCCGTTCCGACCAGCCCCGCGAGATAGGCGCAGTCCGACCGGCGCGCGACGTCATGGCGCGCGGGGATCGAACAGAACGCCCGTGTGTCGTCGTTGAACCCGGCGGTGTTGTAGAAGCCGCAGGTCTCGGTCGTGGCTTCGCGGAACTTCCGGATGCCCTCGTAGCTGTCGAAGAACCACCACGGCGGGCCGAGGCGCAGGCAGGGATAGGCCCCGGCCAGCGGCGCCAGTTCGCGCCCGTAGGTGGTTTCGTCCAGCGTAAAGAGGATGACCTTCAGCTTCGGCTCCATCCCCACGGCATCCAGCAGCGGCTTCAGCGCGCCGACATAATCCGTGCGTCCGGGAATATCGAACCCCTTGTCGCGCCCGTGCGTCGCGTAGACGCCGGCCGAGTGGTTGCGGCGGCTGCCGGGGTGGATCTGCAGCGTCAGCTTGTCGTCCAGCGACATCCGCGCCATCTCGGTCAGCATCTGGCCGCGGAAGGCGTCGGCCTCTTCCGGGGTGCAATCGCCCTTCAACGCTTTCTGGAACAGGGCCGAGGCCTCTGCCTTCGGCAGGTTCTCAGTCCGGGCGGTGGCATGACCGTGGTCCGAAGCGGTGGCGCCGAAGGTCTTGAAGAACAGACGCCGGATGCGGTGCGCGTTCAGGTAGCCGTCCCAGGTCGCGGTGTTCTCGCCGGTCACGGCGCCGAAGGCCTCGACGTTGGCGGCGAACCCCTCGAACTCCGGATCGACAACGGCGTCGGGGCGATACGTGGTGACAACCCGTCCGCCCCAGCCACTCTCGCGGATCATCTGGTGCCACTTCAGGTCGTCCAGCGCGCCCTCGGTGGTGGCCAGTACCTCGATTCCGAAGCGTTCGAACAGCGCGCGCGGGCGGAAGTCGTCCTGCCCCAGCTTCGCATCGATGAAATCGTAGATCGCATCGGCATTGGCCGCCGCCAGCACCTCGTCAAGGCCGAAGACATGCTCGAAGGAGTGATCGAGCCACATCGACGACGGCGTGCCCCGGAACAGGTGATAGTTCTCTGCGAACCGCCGCCAGATGGCGCGCGGATCCGCCTCCGTCGCGCCGCCGTCGACGCGCGGCACGCCCAGATCGCTCAGCGCCACCCCCTGCGAGACCAGCATGCGGAACACGTAATGGTCGGGAATCACGAACAATTCTGCGGGGTTCGGGAATCGCTCGTTCTCGGCGAACCAGCGCGGATCGCAATGCCCGTGCGGGCTGACGATCGGCATGTCCCTGACGCTGCCATAGAGATCCCGTGCCAGCCCACGCAGACCCGGTTCTACCGGAAAAAGGCGATCGGGATCGGTCAGAGGCATCTTACACTCCAAATTTCCAACTTGATCTGCTAATATGCTAGTTGTCCAATTGTGTCAACGCGGCCCGCCCGCTAATCTGCGCAAACCAATCCGGCGGAGACCAGATGTCAGAGATCACCATTACGCCCCTTGCCCCCCTGACCCAGAAGTCCGCCACGGACATGGTCTTCGACACGCTTTACGAGGCGGTGATCTCCCTTCAGCTCCCGCCCGGCACGCGGGTGTCGGAGGCCGAGATCGCCCAGCAGCTCGACGTGTCCCGCCAGCCCGTGCGCGACGCCTTCTTCCGCCTGTCGAAGCTGGGCTTCCTGCTGATCCGCCCGCAGCGCGCCACGCTGATCTCGAAGATTTCGCCCAAGGCCGTGCTGAACGCGGCCTTCATCCGCACGGCCATCGAATGCGAATGCCTGCGCGAGGCGGCCCGGCAAATGACGCCCGAGGCCGCAGCCCGCCTGCGCGCCAGCCTCGACCGGCAGGAGGCGGCGCTGGAGGAATCGGACCGCGCCGTCTTCCACGCGCTCGACGACGCCTTCCACCTGCTGATCAGCGAGATCGCAGGGCATCCGCACGCATGGGAGCTGATACAGGAACAGAAGGCCCACATGGACCGCGTGCGCTTCCTGACCCTGTCCGGCAAACGCCAGCGCCAGGTCCACGCGGAACACCAGGGCATCGTCGACGCGTTGACGCGCGGCGATACCGCCAGTGCCGAGGCGCAGCTGCGCAACCACCTGGCCGACATCCGGCACGTTCTGGCCCGGGTGCGCGCGGAACATGGCGACTATTTCGAACCCGTGGACTGACCTCTTCCCCGCACCGCGCAAACGTGATCCCCTGAGCCAGAGGGGGAGCACGACATGCACATCGACCTGACCGGACAGACCGTCCTGATCACCGGCGCGGCGGGCGGCATCGGGCGCGCCATGACCGATACGTTTGCGCGCGCCGGGGCACGGCTGATCCTGTCGGACCTCGACATCGCAAATCTGCCCTCGGGCGAAGACATCCTTCCCCTGCCCTGCGACGTGACCGACGCCGCATCCGTCCGCGCGATGGTCGCCGAGGCGCAGGAACGGTTCGGTCCCCTCGACATCGCGATCAACAACGCAGGGATCTCCGGCCCCTTCGGACCGCTTGCGAAGCTCTCACAGGACGACTGGAGCCGTCTGATCGCCGTCAACCTGACCGGCACATTCAACGCGCTTCAGGCAGAGATCCCGGCGATGCGCGACGGCGGGCGCATCCTCAACGTAGCCTCGCTGGCCGGTGTGGCGGGCGCGCCCGGCCTTGCCGCCTATGCCGCCACGAAACACGGTGTGGTAGGCCTGACCCGATCCCTCGCCCACGAATTGCGCAAGCAGCGCATACGCGTCAACGCGCTCTGCCCCAGCTTCACCGATACACCGATGCTGGACGCCATGGGGACGGAGAAGACGCGGTTCGAAACGCCGCTCAACGCCCTAGGCCGGTTCGGCACGGCGCAGGAGATGGCCGATGCTGCGCTCTGGATCACCTCGCCGCAGAACAGCTTCATGAACGGGCAGGCGATCACGCTCGACGGCGGCATCTCCGCCCTTTGACATCCACCCTTCAAGAACGAAAAAAGGCGGACCCGAAGGCCCGCCTTTCCTGTCATGTCAGGCGCTTCAGGCCCGGCGTTCGGTCCTGAGACCCTGGTAGATCGCCCAGCACATCGCCAGCAGCACCAGCGTGAACGGCAGACCGGTCGAGATGACCATGGCCTGCAAGGCTGCAAGGCCACCGCCCAGCAGCAGCACGATGGCCACCGCGCCCTCGAACACGCACCAGAACACCCGCTGCGGGATCGGCGCATCGACCTTGCCGCCCGCGGTGATCGTGTCGATCACGAGCGACCCGGAGTCGGAGGAGGTCACGAAGAACACGATCACCAGCACGATGGCGATGACCGAGGTCAGGCCCGACAGCGGCAGCCCTTCGAGCATCGCGAACAGCGAGATCGGCGGGTTGTAGCTGTCGATCACCTGCGCCTTCACCGGCGAGTTCACCGGATCGGCCAGCACCTGCTCGATGGCTGCGCCGCCGAAGGTCGCCATCCACAGGATGCAGACCAGCGAGGGGATCAGCAGCACGCAGATGATGAACTCGCGCACGGTGCGGCCACGGCTGACGCGGGCGATGAACATGCCCACGAACGGCGACCAGGAGATCCACCAAGCCCAGTAGAACGCGGTCCAGCCCTGGCGGTAGGCATCGTCCTCACGGCCGAACGGGTTCGACAGCGGGATGAGGTCCTTGGCGTAGGCCACCATGCCCTGACCGAACTCTGTCAGGATCGCCATGGCGCCGGCGGCAAAGAACACGAAGACCAGCAGCACGGCGGCGATGCCCATGTTGATTTCGGACAGCAGCTTCACACCGCCGTCGAGACCGCGCAGCACCGACACCAGCGCGATGGCCGTGATGAAGGTGATGAGCAGGATCTGGACCGTGGTGTTGTTCGGGATACCGAAGACGTGCTCAAGACCGGCATTGGCCTGCTGCGCACCGAAGCCCAGCGAGGTGGCAAGGCCGAAGAGCGTCGCGAAGACCGCCAGCGTGTCGATGACGTGACCCCACCAGCCCCAGACCTTCTCGCCGAAAATCGGGTAGAAGGCGGAGCGGATCGTCAGCGGCAGGCCCTTGTTGTAGCTGAAGAGCGCAAGCGCCAGCGCCACGACCGCGTAGATCGCCCAGGGGTGCAGGCCCCAGTGGTAGATCGTGGCGGCAAGGCCCATCTCGCGCGCCGCGTCGACGTTGGCGGCGATGATGCTTCCGTCCTCGGCGATGGGCGACGGCGTGCCCAGCGGTTGCGAGATCGCCATGTGATAGACCGGCTCGAGCACCCCGAAGAACATCAGGCCGATGCCCATGCCGGCGGCAAAGAGCATCGCGAACCAGCCGAGGTACGTGTAATCCGGCGTCGCATCCGCACCGCCCAGCCGGACAGAGCCCACCGGCAGCACGATCAGCGCAAGGCAGAACAGCACGAAGATGTTCGCCGCGCTCAGGAAGAACCAGTCAAACGACGAGGTCAGCGCCGGGCGCAGCCAGCCAAAGAACTCGCCCGCCTGCTCGGGCAGCGCCAGCGCGTAGAACACGAAGGCCATGATGCTGAGACCCGAGATCAGGAAGACCGGGTTGTGGATGTCCATGCCGAACGGCCCGACCTGCGTCTGGATGTTGTCCTGGCCGATCGTGTATTCCGTGTCGATGAGATTTGCAGCGCCCTCCGGCACCGGTATGCCCGTCTCCGGGTCGACTGAATTTTCTGTCATCTCGCGTTCCCCTTTGTCCGTTTCTGTTGCTTTTGTAGTTCTGGCAGGTAGTCCGTCCGGGCAGGTTGCAAGTCATGCCCGGCGGCCAGAGGTCAGTTGTCGCGCACCAGCAACACGCTGACGGAGGCGTGGCTGGCAAGGCTGCCGCCGTGCGACGGCCAGAAATAGTCCGCCACGTTGGGCGGATGCGACGCCATGATCACGAGGTCGGCGCCGATCTCTTCGACCGCCGCCAGAAGCTTGTCGTCCACGTCGACGGACGGGTCGTGGGCGACGACGGTATGCGCATGGGCCGAAATCCCATGCGTCTCGGCCTGCACCGCGGCAAAGTCGGCGAGCTTGCTCTTGAACTCTTCCGGCGTGTGTCCCTGCGGCCCGGGGGTGTTGCCCGTCACCGAGACGTAGGTCACCGGGCAGCCGTGGTGCTTGGCCTCTGCCGCAGCGACGTCGAGCGCCTTTTGCAGCTTGTCCAGGTGCCCCAGGTCCACCGGAATCATGATGTGTCGGAACATGTCGTCACCCCTCTCGTCGATCCGATTGTTTCTTGGCGCCGAAGCGCGAACCCGACGCTGCGTAAAGTGCCGGGTGTCTGCCAGTCTGGCCGCCTGTTTCGCCAAGCAAGCGCACAGGCGCGCCGTTTCCGGTCGGTTTGCGACACGCGGCCGCATCTGTTTGCGGCACTATCATGTCGCAATCGGCACCCACGGACAACCGAACTCCGGGAAAACTATGTGCTTGACGGGGTTTGAACGGGAATTATCTGCCCCGGTGGCCGGGCCGGCCGGGGTTCGAAATCCCCTTTTCGGGGCCTGTGCCGGTTGTTTCCGGTCACGGCCCCGGCAGGATGTCCGGCGCGGTCAATCCACGCCGGACAGCAGCACGGTCTGCGGATCAGCCCGCCGCGCGGGCCGCCTGCAGGGCCTCGCGCAGGACCCCGCGGTCGCCCACGTGGTTCGCCAGCAGCAGGATCAGCCGCGCGTTCAGCGCCGCGCTCTCCTCGTCGGACAGGCCCTCGTGGATCTGGATCAGCTCGGCGTAGAACTCGTCCGGCGCCTCGATGTTCGGACTGGTGTTCAGCATCGCCCTCACTCCTTCCCGCAGGCGCGGCGCAGCGCCGCGCGCACCCGTGCCTCGTCATAGCTGTCCCAGCGCGCCACCACATGCTGGTCCGGGCGGATCAGGTAGACCGCGCTCCCTGCCGTGCCCATGTACCGCTCCGCCAGTGCGCCGCTGGAATCGTCCGCCGCCGAAAGCGCAACGCGCGCCACCTCCACGCCATCCTCGGTCAGGGTCTCCGGCGCCTCCGCATCCAGCGTCAGCAGCACGAACCGTCCGCCCAATGCGCCCAGCAGATAGCCGTTGCCCATCGGCGCATCGGGACAGGGGCTGCCGGGGCGCGTCCTCTGCGGTCCGCCCGCCAGCCCGTCCTCGCCGGTCAGCGACAGCCCGTCATAGGTGCAGGGCACCGACAGCCGCCCGGAGTTGACCAGCGGCCGGGCAAAGGCGTGATGCTCCGCCAGCGACAGCACGGCATTGCGGAACAGGTGCGAGGTCTTGGTCTTCGGCGTGATGAAATCCGTCGCGCGGGTCGAGTTCAGGATGTTCTCGTCCGCCCCGAAGCGGCGCTCCTCGTCGTAGCTGTCCAGCAGCCGGTCCGGTGCCTCGCCCCGGATCACCATGCCCAGCTTCCAGCCGAGGTTGTCGGCGTCCTGCATCCCGGAATTGGCGCCGCGCGCGCCGAAGGGCGACACCTGGTGCGCCGAGTCCCCGGCGAACAGCACCCGCCCGTGGCGGAACTGCTTCATCCGTCTGCACTGGAAGGTGTAGATCGAGGTCCAGACGATCTCGTACTCCACGCCGCCCAGGAAGGCATCCAGCCTGCGGCGGACGTTCTCTTCCTTCAGCTCCTCCTTGCGGTCCACGTCCCAGCCGATCTGGAAGTCCACCCGCCACACGTCGTCCGGCTGCTTGTGCAGAAGCGTCGAGGCCCCCGCCCCATGCGTCGGCTCGAACCAGAACCAGCGTTCGGTCGGGAAGGCCTCGCCCAGCATGCGGATATCGGCGATCAGGAAGCTGTCCTCGAAGACGCGCCCCTCGAAGTCCAGACCCATCATGCTCCGCAAGGGCGAGCCCGCACCGTCGCAACCGATCAGCCAGTCCGCCTCGATGGTGTAGGGACCGTCGGGCGTGGTGATCTGCAGCACCGCGTGATCGTCCTTCACCTCGACGCTGTCGACGCGGTTGCGGCCGCGCAGCTCGATGGGGGCACCCGCCGCCTGCGCCTCGCGCACGCGCTCGACAAGGAACTTCTCGAAATAGGGCTGCTGGAGGTTGATGAAGGCAGGGAAGCGGTGCCCTTCCTCCGGCAGGAGGTTGAACTCGAACACCTTGCGGTCCTCGTGGAACACCTTGCCGAGGTTCCAGACCACGCCCTTGTCGAGCATCGGCTGCGCGCAGCCGTAGCGGTCCGCGATCTCGAGGCAGCGTTTGGCAAAGCAGATGGCGCGCGACCCCTGCCCGATCCCCTCGTGGTCGTCCAGCACCACCACCGGGATGCCCTGCAGCCCGAGGTCGAGCGCCGTGGCCACCCCGATGGGACCGCCGCCCATGATGACCACCGGATGGCGCACCGGCGCGTCGGCGTCCTGATCGGCTGACCGTTCGTAGGGATACAGCCTGAACGCAAGCTGGTAGCGGTCATGTATCATCGTCTCTCCTCCCCTTGGCGGGCCTCAGCCGCGCCTGTCCCCCAAGCCCTGTCCCACCACGCCTGCGCCGAAGGCACACGGCCATAATCAAGGTGGAAATCGTCAAGCTGCGGCGGAGCGATCCCCGCCGCCAGTATCATCGTGTGCGCCTGCCCCCGGTGGTGAACCTGATGCTGGAACAGGTGCAGCAGCAGGGCGGCGATGGTCTCCTGCACCTGGCCGCCCGGGCGCTGCATGGTGATGGTGCGCCCGAGGTCGTCGCCGGTCAGCCCCTCGCAGAACCCGATCAGCCGCAGGTCCGCCGCCGCCTGTTCCTGTGCCAGACCGGCAACCGAGGAAACCTCGGGACGGTCGCGCAGGGTGTAGCCCAGCCCGCCCTCCTGCATCGCGTCGAGGTAGAACAGGTCGACCAGCAGGATGTGGTTCAGCGTGGCCTTGAGCAAGGGAAAGAAGCCGGGGCGCGGCGCAGCGAACGCCTCGTCCGAAAGGCCCGAGATGGCCTCCAGCAGCACCTCGTTGGCCCATGCGTTGTTCAGCGCCATCACGCGCCACGGGTTCTCTGCCGATAGGTTCACGCCCGCATCCGACATGCCACGCCCTCTCCCTGACCGCTCTGGCCCGGGCGCTGCCCTCCGATGGACCGCAACCCGCACCGAGCCATTTTACAAAGACCGCCCGTACCGTTACCGGCACCCCGCCAATGCTCTGCCCGGCTGCGCCGGACCGGCGCCTTGCCGGGGCTTTGCCCGTTCGCGCAATGGACCGTCCACCGGACGGTCCACCGGCTGCGCAGGATCGGCGCTCACCCCTGAAGGGCGTTCCACATTTCCTTGTCGCGAGCGGCAGTCCAGACGCGCGGCGTGTCGATGCCGCGGGCCTCGTCGTAGGCGCGCGCCACGTTGAACGGCAGGCAGTGCTCGTAGATCGCGTAGTCCGAGAACTTCGGATCGCAGGCTTCGCGCACCGCGTCCCATGCCTCTTTCAGGGAGCCACCCCGGCCCACCACCTTCTGCACCGGCTTGTAGGTCGAGCGGACGAAGTCGGCGGTGTTCTCGATGGCGGTCGCCACCATCTCCTCGCCGACCAGCGCGTCGCCACGGCCCGGAGCGATCGCCTTGGGCTCGTAGGCGGCGATGTTCATCAGCGTGTCTTCCCAGTCGCCGTAATGCCCGTCGCCGCAGTAGCAGGCGGAGCGGTATTCCACGATGTCGCCGGTGAACATGACCTCCTGATCCGGCACCCAGATCACCGCGTCCCCCGCGGTATGCGCGCGGCCCAGGTGCATGATGTCGACGCGGCGGTTACCGAGGTAGACGGTCATCGCCTCGGAAAACGTCGTGGTCGGCCAGGTGAGCCCCGGGATTTCCTCGTGCCCCTGGAACAGGCGCGGGAAGCGGTCGAATTCGCTGTCCCAGTCCTCCTGCCCGCGCTCCGCCACCATGGCGCGCGCGGTGTCGGACATGATGACCTCCCGCGCGCCATAGGCCGAGGCACCCAGCACGCGCACCGCGTGGTAATGCGTCAGCACGAGGTGGCTGATCGGCTTGTCGGTGACCTCGCGGACATGCTCGATCACCTTCCGTGCGAGGCGCGGCGTCGCCTGTGCCTCGACGATCATCACGCTGTCGTCGCCGATGATCACGCCGGTGTTGGGGTCGCCCTCGGCGGTGAAGGCATAAAGCCCCTCGCCCACCTGCGTGAAGCTCGTCTTCTTTTCCCCCATGTCGCCTGCGGAGGCGAATGCCTTGGCCATATCTCAGTCCTCTTCCAGAAATTCCAGGCGGTTGCCGAAGGGGTCCTCGGTAAAGAACCTCCGGCGTCCCGCGATGTCGTCGTCCCATTTCACCGGGCGCCCCGCCTCGGACAGCGCCGTTGCCAGCCTGTCGATGCCGGGCACCCGCAGGCCGGGATGGGCCTTGCGGGCCGGGGCGAAGCCGGGCTCCACGCCCAGGTGCAGCTCTGCCCCGTCGAGCGCGAACCAGACCCCGCCCCGCGCCTTCAGCGCCTCGGGCCTCTCCAGCTCGGCCAGCCCGATCAGCCCGCTCCAGAAGGCGCGCGCCTCTGCCTCCCCGCCCTCGGGCATGGCAAGCTGGATATGATCGAGCGCCGCCATGCCGTCTTACCGCGCGTAGGGATCGTCGAGCGCGGGCAGCACCTTGCCGGTGCAGGCGCCAAATCCGACGCGGTAGCCGTCGCCCTGCGCGTGACCGCGCAGGGTCAGCGTGTCGCCGTCCTCGATGAAGCTGCGCGTCTCGCCGGTGTCGAGCGTGACAGGCTCCTTGCCGCCCCAGCTCAGTTCCAGCAGCGCCCCGCGTGCGCCCTTCTCCGGCCCGGAGATCGTCCCCGATCCCAGAAGGTCGCCGGTGTTCATCGGGCAGCCGGAGGTGGTGTGATGCGCAAGCTGCTGCGCGGACGAATAGTACATCACGTTGTAGTTCGTGCGGGCGATCACCGTCTCGGCCTTGCCTTCGGGCGCGAGGCCCACCTCCAGCGCGATGTCGTAAAGCATCGGCCCCGGCTCCTCCAGGTAGTCGAGCAGCGGGCGCTCCCGCTCCGGCGTGGAACAGCGGAACGGCTCCAGCGCGGCCTTGGGGACGATCCACGGTGAGATCGACGTGGCCGTGGCCTTGGCCTGGAACGGCCCAAGCGGCTGGTATTCCCACGCCTGGATGTCGCGCGCCGACCAGTCGTTCAGCAGCACGTAGCCAAAGATCATCGAGTCCGCCTCCGCCACCGTTACCGGGCGGTCGGACGGGGTGCCGACGATGGCGCCCATCTCAAGCTCGATGTCGAAGCGCTTGCAGGGCGCAAAGACCGGCAGATCCGCATCCGGCGCCTTGAGCTGTCCCCAGGGACGGCGCACGTCGGTCCCCGACACCACGACCGAGGACGCCCGCCCGTTGTAGCCGATGGGGATCGACAGCCAGTTCGGCGGCAGCGCGTTCTCCGGCCCGCGGAACATCGTGCCGACATTGGTGGCGTGATGCTTGCCGGCGTAGAAATCGGTGTATTCGGCGACGGTGAAGGGCATCAGCATCTCGGTCCCGGCCATCGGAACCATGTAGTCGACAAGCGCCTCCGCATCCGGCGCATCCTCTGCCAGCAGGTCGGTGATGCGCGCCCGGAACGCCGCCCATGCGGCGGGGCCCAGCGTCATGAACTCCGTCCAGTCGCCGTAGAAGAAGATCTCTTCCTCGTCCTCCATCTGGACAAGGCCGTCCTGCTCCATCCGTGTGACGTCGAGGATCATATCTCCGATCCCGACCCCGCAGTGCGGCTCCCCCTCGTCCGAGCGGAAGCTGCCGTACGGCAGGTTGTTCAGGGGAAATTCGCAGTCGGGGGCGTTCGCCGCCTCGACCCAGCTTCGCTTCAACGGCATGCCGTCTCCATTCGCTTGGTGTTGCCTTGGACCGGACGTGATCCGGGGGTGCCGCGCCGCGAAGGCGCGGCGGGGGCAGCGCCCACACCCTCACCTATTTCTTCCCGGGCGTGCCGTCGAACTTCTTCTCGAGGCTTTCCCAGCAGTCGATGTAATCGTCCTGCAGCGGCGCCTCCTGCCCGGCGAAGGCGGTGAGGTGCTGCGGGAAACGGGTCTCGAACATGAAGGACATGGTGTTGTCCAGCTTCTCCGCCTTCAGCTCGGCGTTCGACGCGCCCTCGAAGGCGTTCCGGTCCGGGCCGTGCGGCAGCATCATGTTGTGCAGGCTCATGCCCCCGGGGACGAAGCCCTGCGGCTTGGCGTCGTACTGGCCGTAGATGTTGCCCATCAGCTCGGACATGATGTTCTTGTGATACCACGGCGGGCGGAAGGTGTTCTCGGCCACCATCCAGCGTTCGCGGAACAGGACGAAGTCGATGTTGGCCGTCCCCGGCACGCCGGAGGGCGCCGTCAGGACAGTGAAGATCGATGGGTCCGGATGGTCGAAGAGGATCGCGCCGACCGGGCAGTAGGTGCTGAGGTCGTACTTGTAGGGCGCGTAGTTGCCGTGCCACGCCACCACGTCCAGCGGCGACTGCGCGATCTGCGTCTCGTGGAACTGGCCGCACCACTTGATCGTCAGGGTCGAGGGCACCTCGCGGTCCTCGAAAGCCGCCACCGGCGCCTTGAAGTCGCGCGGGTTGGCAAGGCAGTTGGCGCCGATCGGGCCGCGCCCGGGCAGCTCGAACTTCTGGCCGTAGTTCTCGCACACGAACCCGCGGCACGGTCCTTCGAGCACCTCGACACGGTAGACGAGCCCGCGCGGAAGGATCGCGATCTCCTGCGGCGCGATGTCGATGATGCCGAGTTCCGTGCAGAAGCGCAGCCGCCCTTCCTGCGGGACGACCAGCAATTCACTGTCCGCGCTGTAGAAATACGCGTCCACCATCGACTCGGTCACGAGGTAGATATGGGCCGCCATGCCGACCTGGGTGTTCACGTCGCCCGCCGTCGTCATCGTCCGCATGCCGGTGAGCCAGGTGTAGCCCTCCTGGCTGTAGGGCACCGGGTCCCAGCGGTACTGGCCGAGGCTGGTGACATCCTCCACCACGTTCGGCGCGCTCTTCCAGTACGGCAGGTCGATCTTCGCGTAGCGGGTGGAATGCTTGACCGAGGGCCGGATGCGGTAAGTCCAGGTCCGCTCCGGCGGGTTCGCGGTGAAGGCGGTGCCGGAGAGCTGCTCGCCATAAAGGCCGTAGTTGCACTTCTGCGGGCTGTTCATGCCCTGCGGCAGCGCGTCGGGCAGCGCCTCCGTCTCGAAATCGTTGCCGAAGCCCGGCATGTAGCCTTCGTGCGTGCCGACGCCCTGCGGCGCGCGGACCATCCCCTTGGGCAGTTCGAAACGTGTCATGACTCTCCTCCCCGGTGACCATGTAGCGGTTGGCGACATAATCGTTGCATTTGCAATGAAGTCAACCCTATTGTTGTGGAGAAGACCCACCTTTGCGGGAGAGGCCGATGAAAGACAGACCCAACCCCGGTGCGCCGCAGGCCGCGGCGCTGCCCGATTTCGACCTCGCGCGGTTCACCCCCTACCGGCTGGCAGTGGCGGCGGAGCGCACGTCGGAGGAACTGGCCCGCCAGTACCGGACCCGCTTCGGCATCTCGATCCCGGAATGGCGGGTGCTGGTCCACCTCGCCCAGCCGCTCGACGGGGCGGAAACGGTCTCGGTCCGCGACATCGAGGCGCGTGTGGCGATGGAGAAGTCCAAGGTCAGCCGCGCGGCCACCCGGCTGGAAACCTCCGGCCTGATCGAGAAGGCGCAGGACGCCAGCGACCGGAGGCTGGTCCGGCTGGCCCTGACCGACAAGGGCCGCGCGATGATGGCCGAACTGCTGCCGCTGGCGCTGGCCTACCAGCAGGAGATCGAGGCCCGGCTGGCGGAGGCCTTCGCTGGTCTCGAGGCGGGGCTGGAGGCGCTTCTGAACGAGGTTTCGGATCGCTGACGCGATCCGACCGGCGCTCGCTTTGCTCGCGCAGGGGGCTGACTTGGGCGGGCGTAGCACCGGTTTGCGCGGCTTGCCTGCATGTGCGCTTCGCACGGGGGCTCTGCCCCCGAACCCCCGAGGTATTTGGGCCAAGATGAAGGGAGGGCCTTGCCCTGTGGCTTTCGGCTTTCGGGCAAAGCCGGCCGGCGGCGGCCGCTGTGCGTTCAGGGCGCCCTGAGTTTTGACGCGCCGAACGCGCTGAGCGCCACCATGACCGCCGCCGTGCCGAGGCAGGCAGGCAGGCCGCCCCACTGGTAGCTGAGCCCCGACAGCAGCGTGCCGAGGAGGCGTCCGGCGGCGTTTGCCATGTAGTAGAAGCCCACGTCCATGGTCACCCGCTCGCCCTTCGAGAAGGCGAGGATCAGGTAGCTGTGCAGCGCGGAATTGACGGCGAAGATGGCTCCGAATGCGAGAAGGCCCGCGATCAGGGTTGCCGTCAGCCAGGGTGCGGGCGCCCCGGCGAGCGCCACGAGGAGCGCCAGGGACAGCGGCACAGGCACCAGCGCCAGCGCCCAGCCCCGGGCTGCCATGACGATCTCGGCCTCAGGACGGGAGGCCGCGCGCAGGGCCTTCGGCGCCCAGGCCTGCACCGCACCGTAGAGGATGGTCCAGACCGCCATGAAGCTGCCGATGGTGAAGAAGGCGGCGCGGTTGCCCGCCTCCGTCCCGTCCGACAGGACCGCGTAGAAGTAGACCGGGATGCCCACCACGAACCACACGTCGCGCGCACCGAACAGGAAGACCCGCGCCGCCGAGAGCCGGTTCACGTTGCGGTCCTTCGAGAAGACCTCACGGAACTTCGCGCCCTTCCTGCCCGCGGGCAGGCCCGGCGGCATCCTCAGCGCCACGGCGGCGAGGATCAGGGCCAGCACCGCCGCCATGCCCCAGACCGATGCCTTGAAACCCGCCAGTGCCAGAAGCGCCGCCCCCAGCAGGAAGCCCAGCCCCTTCACCGCGTTCTTCGAGCCGGTCAGCACCGCGACCCAGCGGAAGAGGCCGCCCTGGCCCTTGGGCGCCAGCACCTTGACCGCCGATTTCGCCGACATCTTGGACAGGTCCTTTGCCACCCCCGAAAGGCCCTGCACCGCCATCACGTAGGCGACCGAGGCGCCGAGACCCCATGCGGGATCGAGCTGCGCCAGCGCCACAAGCGCCACGACCTGCAGGCCGAGCCCCGCGTAGAGCGTCGATGTCAGGCCGAAGCGCGCGGCGATCCAGCCGGCCGAGAGGTTCGTCACGATGCCCGCCACCTCGTAGAGCAGGAACAGGTAGGCCAGTTGCACCGCGCTGAAGCCCAGCGTGTGGAAATGCAGGAGCACCAGCATCCTGAGCGCGCCATCGGTCAGCATGAAGGCCCAGTATGCCGCCGTGACGGCGATATAGGCGGCAAGGCCCTGCGGCGCTGCGGTGGCTGTGCTCATGGCCTCGGGTCCGCCGCTGGGTCCGCGTATCTGATGTGGAGGGCAACGCCTGCGACGGCACGGCGAATGGCGTGGCGCCGCAGACTGGCGCCGCCGGTCATGCGGGCCATCTGTCCGGCGGCAGGCACGGCAAGGGGAAGGAGAGCGGGCATGAGGATCCTTTCAGACGGGCAAGCGCGCGATCACAGGCTTTTGCCCACCATCATCGCCACATCCGCCAGCCGGTGCGCGTAGCCCCATTCGTTATCGTACCACGCGTAGATCTTCACCTGCGTGCCGTTCACCACCATGGTCGACGGCGCATCCACGATGGAGGACCGCGCGTCGTTCACGTAGTCGCAGCTCACCAGCGGACGCTCCTCGTAGCCGAGGATGCCCTTCAGCGGCCCCTCCGCCGCGGCCTTGAAGAGGGCGTTGGCCTCCTCGACCGTAGTGGCGCGCTCCACCTCGAACACGCAGTCCGTCAGCGAAGCGTTGAGCAGCGGCACGCGCACCGCATGGCCGTTCAGGCGGCCCTTCAGCTCCGGGTAGATGAGCGTGATCGCTGTGGCCGAGCCGGTGGAGGTGGGGATCAGCGAGTTCAGGGCCGAACGCGCGCGGCGCAGGTCCTTGGCCGGGCGGTCCACGATGGTCTGGGTGTTGGTCACGTCGTGGATGGTGGTCATGGAACCATGGCGGATGCCCAGCCCCTCGTGGATCACCTTCACCACCGGGGCGAGGCAGTTGGTCGTGCAGGAGGCCGCCGTGACGATGCGGTGCACCTCCGGGTCGTAGGTCGCATCGTTCACGCCCATGACGATGTTGGCGGCGTTGCCGTCCTTCACCGGGGCGGAGACCACGACCTTCTTCACCCCGCGCTCGAAATAGGGGGCGATCCGGGCCTCGGTCTTGAAATACCCGGTGCAGTCGATGACCACGTCCACGCCCTCCAGCGGCAGGTCCTCCAGCGTCTTCGCCGCATGGACCGGCAGGCGCACCCCGTCGACGGTGATGCTGTCCGCGTCGGAAGAGATACGGGCATCCCAGCGCCCGTGCACGGTGTCGAACTCCAGCAGATGCGCGTGCATCGCCGGGTCGCCCACGGCATCGTTGATCCAGGCGATCTCCGCCCCGGCCTCCAGCAGCGGCTTCAGCACCAGTTTTCCCATCCGGCCTAGGCCGTTCAGCGCGTATACGGTCATGTCGTCTCTTCCATGGTGCGTCCGATGTCGTCGATCCGCGCCTGCAGCGCGACCCGGTCCAGCGTGCCCATCGGCAGGGCGGCGAAGGCGGCGATCCGGTTCTTCAGCGCGCCGTAGACCTGCTGGAAGGCCAGCCTGCGCTCCGCCTCCGTGCCCGTGGCCTTCACCGGGTCGGGCTGCCCCCAGTGACCGGACATCGGCTGACCGGGCCACGGCGGACATTCCTCGTTCGCGGCCGTGTCGCAGACCGTGAACACGAAATCCATCTTCGGCGCCCCCTCGCCCTGGAACTCCGAGATATGTTTGGAACGCAGCGGCGAGATGTCATGCCCCTTCGCCGCCAGCAGCGCCACGGCGTGGGGGTTCAGCTCCGACTGCGGGCGGGTCCCGGCCGAGAAGACCTCGAACCGGTCGCCTGCCATCTCGCGCAGCAGCGTCTCGGCAAAGATCGACCGGGCGGAGTTGCCGGTGCATATGAACAGCACGTTCCACTTGCGCGTCTTATGGTCCGTCATGAACGGGTCCTCCCCCGACAGGTTGAAACAGATGTCGCCGCGGCCACGGCAGCAGTCGGCGACGAGAAAACTCACCAGCCGCCCCGATCCGCCGGTGTCCGCGGCATAAAGGAGCGATGTGCCCTGCCGATCCTGCGTCACGAGCCCCGCCTGCCGAAGCTGCGCCAGGGCCGCCGACAAGGACGACGGCGGCATCCCGAGCGCCTCTGCCAGGTCGCCCGCCGGCACGCGGTCCGGGTAACGCCGCATCAGCAGCCGAAACAGCGACAGCCGCTTCGGATGGGCGAGCGCGGTGAGTTGCGCGAGGTGGATGTGATCGGCTGATTCCATATTTCCAGAATATTGGAATTAATAGCGTTCGGCAAGTGCTTTTGTGCCCGTTTCGCCGCTCCATCGGCAAAACGCCGGGACCGAAACCTCTGGCCCGAACGATGTGCACCGCCTATGGAACCGGGGTCGGAACCGCGCGTTGAGCGGCGCCAAGCAATCAGAGAGTCCGCGATGCGCGTTTTCCATTGCCCCAACTGCGGGGCCGACGTCTTCTTCCACAACACCGCCTGCGGCTGTGGCCAGACCGTCACCTTCGACCCGGACACGCAGACCATGCTGGCCGACGCGGCGTTCTGCGCGAACCGCGAAGAGATCGCCTGCAACTGGAAGGCAGAGGACGGCCCGCTTTGCCGCGCCTGCGCCATGACGGAGACGGTGCCCGACCTGCGCGAACCCGACAACCTGCCGCTCTGGGAGCGCAGCGAACATGCCAAGCGCTGGGTGATCGCCAACCTCGTGCGCTGGGGCTGGTTCACGCCGCAGGACACCGGCGCGCGGCCGGTCTTCAAGATGCTGTCCGAGCAGACCGCCACCGGCGAGGCGGATGTCATCATGGGCCATGCCGACGGCGAGATCACCATCAACGTGACCGAAGCCTCCGACGCCGTGCTGGCCGACCGGCAGGAACGCTTCGGCGAGCTTTACCGCACGATGATCGGCCACATGCGCCACGAGATCGCGCATTTCCTGTTCCTGCGGCTGTCCGAGGATCCGGCCTTCGCCGACAGTTTCCGCGCGCGGTTCGGCGACGAACGGGCGGACTACGGCGAAGCGCTGAAAGAGCATTACGCCAATCCCAAGTCGCCCGACGGCACGCATATCACCGCCTACGCCACCGCCCATCCGCATGAGGACTGGGCCGAGACGATCGCGCATCTCCTGCACCTCACCGACCTTCTGGACAGCGCGGCCTCGACCGGCCTGTCCCTGCCGAGCGGGCCGCCGCAGGGATACGACGCCTATCTCGAAACGGACACGGAGGTGCTGCTGACGCTCGCCGTGGACCTGACCATCGCCATGAACCACGTGAACCGGGCGCTGGACCTGCCGGACCTCTACCCCTTCGTGCTGACGCCCGAGGTGCGCGACAAGCTGGCCTTTGCCCACGGCGCGGTGCGGCTGACCTGAGGCGCCAGCGCGCGCGTGTCGCCCGCGCTGGAGTTACCGGATCCGGGCCTGTCGCCCCTGCCTTGCCGGCAGCACGGGCGACAGGCTTTGAAAAGGTATTTTTGCCAAGATGAAGGTGGGGGCCGGTGCCTTGCGGTGCGGTCCGGGCACTCAGGCCAGCGATGGCAGCCAGAGCACGATCCACGGGAAGGTGACCAAGAGCGCGATGGTGATGGCGTCGGCCACGAAGAAGGGCGTCACCCCGCGGAACACGTCCTGCACGGAAAGCTCCGGCCGCACGCCCGCCACCACGAAGCAGTTCAGCCCGATGGGCGGCGTGATCAGGCAGAACTCCGCCATCTTGACCACGAGGATGCCGAACCAGATCGCGCACATCGTGCCGTTCATGCCAAAGGCGCTGTCGGCGGCAGAGACGGTTTCCCCGCCGTTCAGCGCCATGACCGCCGGGTAGACCACCGGCAGGGTCAGGAGAAGCATGCCGATGGCGTCCATGAACATGCCCAGCACTGCATAGGCCAGAAGGATGCACACCAGGATCAGGAGCGGCGGGTACTGCAGCGACGAGATCCAGTCCGCGAAGGCGGAGGGCAGATCGGCGAAGCCCAGGAACCGCACGTAGATCAGCACGCCCCAGATGATGGTGAAGATCATGATCGAAAGCTTCGCCGTCTCGACCAGCGCGTCCATCAGCTCGGGCAGGCGCATGCCGCGCCAGACCGCCATGAGGAAGACGATGAAGGCCCCGATGGCGCCGCCCTCGGTGGGCGTGCCCCAGGCGTCGCCGCCGAAGGGGTTGTAGACGAAGAAGATGATGATCACGACCACCGCCACGATGGGCAGCGCCGGCGGCAGGCTGGCGAAGCGCTGGCGCCATGTGAAGCCGCCCACCGGCGGCCCGAAGCCCTTGATCACCAGCGCCATGCCGACGATCAGCAGACCGTAGATGATCGCCGAGAAGACACCGGGAATGAACCCCGCCAGCAGCAGCTTGCCCACGTCCTGCTCGACGATGATGGCGTAGATCACGAGGATCGCCGAGGGCGGGATCAGCGAGGCCAGCGTGCCGCCCGCCGCCACGACACCCGCCGCGAAGCGCTTGTCGTAGCCGATCTTCAGCATCTCGGGGATGGCGATGCGGGCAAAGACCGCCGCCGTCGCGACCGAGGCCCCCGACACCGCCGCAAAGCCCGCCGTCGCGAAGACGGTGGAGACGGCCAGCCCGCCCGGCACCCAGGCGATCCAGCGTTTCGCCGCCTCGAAGAGCGCGCGGGTCAGCCCCGCGTAGTAAGCGAGGTAGCCGATCAGGATGAAGGTCGGGATCAGGCTCAGCGCCTGGCTGGCCACCTTGCCGTGCGGCACCTGCCCCGCGGTCTTTACCGCCACCCCCAGCGCCCAGCCGAATTCCTCCGGGTCGTAGCCCTTCTTCGACCAGAAGATCCAGATCAGCCCGACAAGCCCGGCCATGGCCGCGGCAAAGGCTACGCGCATGCCCAGAACGACCAGAACCAGCATCCCGCCGGTCACCCACAACCCGATTTCGATTGAGGTCATTTCCATGCGTTCAAGGCCCCGCGGATCGTTGGAAGGCGCCCGTCAGGGCGGCGCGTGCGGCCCGTCATGCGTCGTGCCCCTGCATGTGGTCGGCCTCTGCCCGCGCCTGTTCCGCGGCGGTCTGGACCAGCGGCACAGCCACCGGCCGCTCGATCCCCAGGACGAAGGCCCGCCCGAAGCCCCAGAGCTGCAGCAGCAACCGCAGGCTGATGACCGAGAAGGCCACCGGCACCACCAGCTTGGCCGGCCAGATCGGCAACCCGATGTCGATGGAGGAATCCCGGCTCCAGTTCGGCTTCGTCATGTCGAAGGAGCGGTCGAAATGCGCCCAGGTCCCCCAGACCAGCAGCACCATCAGCACCAGCACGAGCAGCGTCGTCAGGAACTCCGCCAGCCACAGCGCCCGCCCGCCAAGCGCGCCGACGAGGATGTCCATCCGGATGTGCCCGCCCTGCCGCTGCACGTAGGAGATGCCGAAAATCGCGATCACCGGCATCGCCGCCTGGATCCAGTCGACGTAGCCGCGGAGCGGTTCGTTGAACAGGTTGCGCCCGCCGACCGACCAGACCGCCAGCAGCATCAGGGAAAAGGCGCCGAGGCCCGAGATAAAGGCCATGCCCCATTCGAGCTTCAGCAAGGCCCGGTCGAGCCGGGACAGGAGACTGCCGTCTTCAAGGACCGATGCACTGCCGGCCATGCGCCCTCCCTCGGGAAACGGGGTGCTGTTTCAGGAAACGGAAAAGGGTCCGGACACCCCTGCGCCCGGACCCGAAACGTCAATTGCTGGCGCGCGCCTCTTCGAGGGCCGTGCCGACGAGGTCATAGAGCTCCTGCGCCGGAAGGCCCTGCGCGGACATCTCCTCGATCCAGGCGTCGCGGATCGGTGCGCCGCCGACCTCGCGGAACTTTGCCAGCTCCTCGTCCGAGATCATCACCTTCTCGACGCCCTTCTCTTCCAGGACCGCGTCCCACTGCTTCAGCAGCTCGCCGTAGTTCTCGAGGTAATAGGCGATCGCCTCCTCGACGGAGCTGTCGAGCGCCTCGCGCTCCGCATCGCTCAGCGACTCGTAGGCGTCGATGTTGACCACCACGGGGCAGTTGACGGTGCCCGGGTTCAGGTTGGCCGTCCACCAGTCCGCCTGGTTGATCGTGCCGAAACTCAGGTGCGCGTGCTGCGCAAAGGCCACCGTGTCGACAACGCCGGATTCCATCGCCTGGTACGCCTCCGACGAGGTCACGGAGGTCGGAACGCCGCCCACAGCCGTGAACGCCTTGCCCAGGCCGCCGGTCGCGCGCACCCGCATGCCGTCGAATTCGGCCACCTCGTCGCGCGGTTCTCCGGTGCCGACGAGGTTGTACTGCGGCATCGGCGAGGTCATCAGCATCTTGGCGTTCCACTGCGCCATTTCCTCCGCGACCGCGGGGTGGTCGTAGACCGCGTGGCTGACCGCCACCTCCTCGTCGAGGTTCGACACACCGAGGAACGGCAGCTCCAGCACGGTGATCGCGCGGTTCTTGTCCGGGTGGTAGCCCGCGCAGAACTGCGCCATCTCGAAGGCGCCGATGCTGATCCCGTCGAGGTTCTCGGTGTTCTTCGACAGGCCGCCGTAGCTGATGTTCATGGTGAATTCGCCGCCGGTCTTCTCCTCAACCAGCTCGGCCAGCTTGTGGATGTGCTCGGTGAACGCGCGCCGTTTGCCCCAGACCGAGACGTTCCATTCGGTCGCCGCAGCCTCGCTGGCAATGCTCAGCGCCAGCGCCGAGACGCAGATCTTCGTCATCATTTTGGACATGTCATCCTCCCCTTATGTGATGGCGATTTGGTCCGCTCTGACCCCGAGCCTAGTGAAACAGGGACAGGGCGCAACCCTCTAGCTGCCGCGAAAGTCCCATCGGGAGAGAATCGCCCCTGACGCCCGTTAGCGGTATACATCCGCATACCGCATCGTTTTGTCACACCCGCCCCCTGGGCCCGCGCACGGCCATGCCGGGTATCGCCACCTGCAACACCCGCCTGCCGCGAATGAGGGCTCATCCAGATAAATCAGGGGTGTTAGCGCCCTGACGGCAAAATTATTTACAGATTGTCATGCCATTTTCTACAGGCTTTACACAAAAATCTTTATTTAAATGGATGTTATGGAAAAATTTTCGGTTCGCGGTATTGTGCCTTCATTCGCGGTGACCCAACGGAATGCCGTGTCTGAAATGCTTCTTTTGGAGGGGAGGACATCCATGAACGACCACGCTCAACCATCCGCCGCCACGTATCCGCCGTCGTCCGAGGTGGTGTCGCGCGCGCATGTGGATGCGTCGAAGTACGAGGCGATGTATGCGGCCTCCGTTTCCGATCCGGATGCGTTCTGGGCGGAGCAGGCAGAGCGCCTGGAGTGGATGAAGCGGCCGACCGAGATCCGCAACGTCGACTTCACCCTGGGCCAGGTCTCGATCGAGTGGTTCCGGGACGGCACGCTGAATGTCGCGGCCAACTGCGTCGACCGCCATCTCGAGACCCGCGGCAACCAGACCGCCATCATCTTCGAGCCCGACGACCCGAACGAACAGGCGCAGTCGATCTCCTACAACGACCTGCACCGCCGCGTCTGCCGGATGGCCAAC